>CAMEKM010000016.1 GCA_945921355.1 uncultured Bacteroidales bacterium | reverse complement strand
TCTCTGGCGCAGGCTTCCCTGTATATACAGGTATGGGCGCGCGCCTGCAACGCGCGTTGATTAACTTCTTCCTCGCAGAAGCGAACAAAGCGGGTTATACCGAAATCATGCCTCCTACAGTAGTGAACGAAGCCAGTGGTTACGGCACAGGCCAATTGCCTGATAAGGAAGGACAAATGTACTACTGCCAATTGGACGACCTCTACCTCATTCCTACAGCCGAGGTGCCTGTCACCAATATCTACCGCGACGTCATTATCGAAGAAGCACAGCTCCCTATCAAGAACTGCGCTTACACCCAATGTTTCCGTCGCGAGGCAGGCTCGTATGGTAAGGATGTGCGCGGACTCAACCGCCTCCACGAGTTTAGCAAGGTCGAGATTGTTCGTATTGATACGCCGGAGCATTCCGATGCAAGCCATAAAGAGATGTTAGAGCACGTAGAAGGACTACTTCAAAAACTCGAACTTCCTTATCGCGTTCTCCGCCTTAGTGGTGGCGATATGTCCTTTACCGCAGCACTCTGCTATGACTTCGAGGTGTATTCCGAAGCACAACATCGTTGGTTGGAGGTATCTTCTACATCTAATTTCGACACCTACCAAGCTAATCGCTTGCACTGCCGTTACCGACGTGCAGAGGATAAAAAAGTGATGCTGTGCCACACTCTCAACGGTTCAGCATTGGCGTTGCCTCGAATTGTGGCTGCGCTTCTCGAAAACAACCAAACACCAGAAGGCATCCGAATTCCTGCTGCATTGCAACCGTATATGGGCTGTGAGATGATTAAATAGAGTGGAATATATGTGAGATTAGAAGATAATTTATAGCATAGAATTACCAACTCGAATAATTAAAACGCCTGCCCAATCAATGGTTGAGTAGGCGTTTTTTATGTTGTAAAACATATAAAATAACTATCAAATATGTTAAAAAACACATTTTTTTGACAAATAATTTGGTGAATTAAAAAAAAAGTAGTAACTTTGCGCGGTTTTTCTTGTTTTAGATAATAGTAATTCTGGGCAATAGCGAGTGATTGTAATGTAATTCGTGACTTGTCGTAAATTAAAAACATATTGATAATGAAACGTATTTACTGTTTAATGGTTACCTTGTTGCTGGTGGTTTGTGCTTCGGCTCAGACTAAAGTAACTGGTACAGTTTATGAAGAGGCAGGTATTGGTGCAATTGGTGCCAATGTTGTGGCTGAGGGAACTACAGTTGGTACAGTGACTGATTTTGATGGTTTCTTTGAGTTGACCGTGCCTGCGGGTGTGAAAAATCTGGTTATTTCCTACATGGGTTACAAGACGATGAAGGTTCCTGTGAAGCCAAACATTACTGTTACTCTTGAGAGTGATGCTCAGCAGATTGAGGAGGTTGTGGTAACTGGTATGGTGAAGCAAGATAAGCGTTTGTTCACGGGTGCTGCTACCAAGTTGGAGGCAGATGAGACTATGCTTTCAGGTGTGGCAGATGTGAGCCGCAGTTTGGAAGGTCGTGCCGCTGGTGTGAGCGTACAGAACGTGAGTGGTACCTTTGGTACAGCTCCTAAAATCCGTGTGCGTGGTGCAACATCTATTTATGGTGCGAGCAAGCCTTTGTGGGTTGTGGATGGCGTTATTTTGGAGGATGCTGTGGAGTTGAGCGCAGATGACCTCTCTTCGGGTGATGCTACCACGCTGATTGCAAGTGCCATCTCTGGTATCAACTCGGAGGATATTGAGAGCTTCCAAATCTTGAAAGATGGTTCTGCTACCTCTATATATGGTGCGCGCGCGATGGCGGGTGTGATTGTTGTAACTACCAAGAAAGGTAAAGCTGGTCAATCTAAATTGAACTATACAGGTGAGATCACCTATCGTATGGTGCCTTCATATGATGACTATAATATCTGTAACTCGCAAGAGCAAATGGGTATCTACCAAGAGTTTGAACGCAAAGGTTGGCTCGAATATTCTTCGCTCTATGCAGCAAAGAATTCTGGTGTGTATGGTCGTATGTACGCGTTGATTGATGCGGCTAAGGGTGGCAATGTAGGTTTGCCTAATACTCCAGAAGCTAAGAATGCTTATCTGCGTGCGGCTGAATTCCGCAATACCGATTGGTTTGCGGAGTTGTTCAACCAAACGGTAATGCATAATCACTCTGTGTCTTTCTCTACAGGTAGCGATCGCGCACGTGTGTATGCGTCTCTTTCTGCTATGCAAGATCCAGGATGGTACAAAGCCAGTGAAGTGACTCGTTTTACGGGAATGATGAATGCTAGTTACGATGTATTGCCTACTACTAGCAAACAAAAACTGACCGTAGGTATTGCTACGATGGGTAGTTACCGTAAGCAACAAGCGCCTGGTACTATTTCGGCAAGCACTGACCCTATCAATGGTACAGTGAGTCGTGAGTTTGATATCAACCCATTCTCCTATGCGATGAATACATCGCGTGCGATGGATCCAGAAGAGACTTATCGCCGTAACTACTGCGATTTCAATATCAACGATGAGTTGGCAAACAACTATATTGACATCAAAGTAACTGACTTGAAGTTCCAAGGTGATATTAACTGGAAGCCTGTTCGTGGTCTTGAGATTGCAGCATTGGCAGCTATCCGTTACTATTCAAGTCGTCAAGAGCACAATATTAAGGACGATAGCAACCAAGCACGTGCGTATCGTGCAGGTATTGATCCTGAGAATGCTACTATTCGCGACTCCAACCCATATCTCTATTCCGATCCAGACAATCCATTGGCTTTGCCTGAGACCGTATTGCCAAAGGGTGGTATCTATGACTTGACCGAAAACTCTTTGACTTCTATGGACCTCCGTGCTACAGTTGCTTACAATGCGGATTTGGGTAAGACTGGAGATCATATTCTTAACTTGTTTGCTGGTTCTGAATTGAACTCTACTGACCGCCAAGCGATATGGTTCCGTGGTTGGGGGTATCAATACAACAACGGTGGTATTCCATACGTGGATTATCGTCTCTTCAAGCAAAGTCAAGAAGAAGGTACAGACTACTATTCTAATAGTTTCCAATACCTGCGTAACCTTGCATTCTTCGGAATGGCAACTTATTCATACAAAGGACGTTATACCATCAACGGAACGCTTCGTTATGAAGGTTCGAATATGTTGGGTAAGAGCCGCCAAGCGCGCTGGTTGCCTACATGGAACGTATCTGGTTCGTGGAATGCGCATGAGGAAAATTGGTGGGCGCCTACATTTGGTAAGGCTTGGACTTATGCAAGTTTGAAGGCAAGTTACTCATTGACCGCTGACCGTGGCCCTGCAAGCAACTCGTTAGCAGTGTTCCAGTCATTTACCCCATGGCGTCCAAGTACATCTGCAAATGAGTCTGCTATTATCCTTGCTGCATTGGAGAACTCTGAGTTGACCTATGAGAAGAAACATGAGCTCAATATCGGTGTAGCTCTCGGTTTTGTGGATAACCGCATCAATATAGAGTTTGACTGGTATCGCCGTAACAACTTTGACCTTATCGGTTATACTCAAACCATGGGTGTGGGTGGTGTTACCACCAAGTTGGCGAATGATGCTACCATGGAGTCAACAGGTTGTGAGTTTACTATTTCAACTACCAATATCAAGATCAAGGACTTTAAGTGGACTACCGACTGGATCTTCGGTTGGGCAGAGAATACCATCACAAAGTTGGATTCACGTTCACAAGTGTATTCACTCGTAAATGGTGTGGGTCGTACTGAAGGTCGTCCAATTGGTGCGCTCTATAGTATTCCATTCGCTGGTCTGACTGAAGAAGGTCTTCCTACATTCTTCATTGACGCTGAGCATACTCAAGTAGTGGGGCCTGGTAACTATGCAGCCATCTACTTCCAAGAATACGAAGATATAGATTATTTGACATACGAAGGAACTATTGATCCTAAGATTACTGGTTCGTTTGGTAACACTTTCTCTTGGAAAGGTTTGAAACTCAATGTATTCTTTACCTATAGTTTCGGTAATGTCCTCCGTTTGGATAACCTCTGCCCTGTATATAGCAGCGACTATAGCGACCTTACAGCCAGCATGAAGGAAATGAAGAACCGCTGGATGGTACCAGGTGATGAGAATGTTACAACCATCCCATCCATTCCTACCGTTCGCCAAATGCGTGAGATCGATGCACTCAGCAATGCATATTCTGCATACAACTACTCTACCGAGCGTGTGGCTAAGGGTGATTTTATCCGACTCAAGGAATTGTCTTTGGCATACGATTTGCCTAAGAAGTATTTTGAGGGACAAAACGCAGTATCAAGCTTTGGTGTGAAGGTGAGTGCAACCAACCTATGGTTGGCATACGCTGACAAAAAGTTGAACGGACGTGACCCTGAGTATTATAACACAGGTGGTGTGTCTTCTCCTGTTCCACGCCAATTCACATTGACCGTAAAATTAGGATTCTAATCAAACCTAACACTTAATTAAGAAAGGAATATGAAAATGAAAAAGAATATATTTGTTATCATTGCTTTGTTAGCATTAGTTACAACGGCTTGTAATTTCTTGGATAAAGAGCCAGACTTGCGTGCTACTATTGACAACAAAGAGAAAGTACAACTTTTGTTGGTGAGTGCTTATACCGATGCGAATAGTGCTCCTCTATGTGAGTATTCATCCGACCAAGTGGTTGACAACAACGTGCCAGACCCAAAGACAGGTCAAGCCAATGCAGTTAATCCGTTGGATGAAATGTACAATGATATTTTTGCTTGGAGACCTGTTAAGCAATCAAGCAACGACTCTCCAAAATTGATTTGGGACGCTCACTATACAGCTATTGCTACTGCAAACTCTGCGCTTGAGGCTATCAAGAAACTCGAAGCTCAAGGCATCAATATGGATGCGGAAAAGGGTGAGGCATTGCTCTCACGCGCATATCACCACTTCTTGCTGGCTGGTGTATTCTGCCAGGCGTGGAAGAACGTGGAAGATAGCAAGAAGGACCTCGGTCTTACCTATATGATGCAACCAGAGACCAAGGTGGCTCCTGTGTACTCACGCGGTCCAGAATTGGAGGTCGGTTTGGATCTCAATGGCGATACAGCTTGGATTGGTGGTTCGTTGTATCACACTTTTATGAATATCCAAAAAGATCTTGAGGCTGGTTTGAAGCTTGTTTCCGATGAGTACTATAGCGTACCTCGCTATCACTTCAACGTGAAAGCCGCTCACGCTTTCGCTGCACGTTTCTATCTTTACAAACGTGAATGGGCAAAGGTGGTAGAGCATGCGGACTATGTATTGACTACTACAGATGAGACCACGTTGTCAATGCTCTTTGACGCAGAAACTAACCGTGATCAAAGTAATATTGAGTTAGCATTCAAACACTACATTGATGTGAATGCTCCTTCTAACCTATTGCTAATCGCTACTTACTCATCTTCAGCATATGCACACTTCCCAACATATGGTCGCTATCAAGTAAATGGTGACGCTCAGAACTTCTCTACGCATGGATCTGGTCCTTGCTGGAATGGACAATTCCCTGGTGTAGGTTTTTGGAGTGCTGATCAGAAATTGGGTGGTTTTATCGCAAAAGATTTTTACGACTTTGAATATACCGACAAAGTAGCAGGCTATGGTTACGTTCGTATGGTGAGTCGTGCGTTTACTACCAACGAAACACTTCTTTGCCGTGCTGAGGCAAAGGCTCATCTCAATGACTTGGCTGGTTCTGCTAATGACTTCCGTCTGTGGTGCCAAAGTTACAACGTAGGTGGTCGTATGAACATGCATGCTGACAGTACCGTAAAACTGGATGCTGCAATTATTACTAAGTTCTATACAGAGAAGGCTGGTACTAAGTTTGCTCCAGTATTGCACAACCAAGATATGGCAGCAGATTGGGTAATAACTCCAGAGCAAATGCCATTTGTGCACTGTGCATTGCACTTTCGTCGTATTGAGGGTATGCACGATGGAATCCGTTGGCACGATTTGAAACGCTACGGTATTGAGATTGAGCACGTACAAGGGAAAGAATCTCCTCGTAAATTGGTTTGGAACGATGATCGCCGTGCTATCCAGTTGCCACAAGAGGTGATTGTAGCAGGTATGACCGCAAACCCACGTGTGGTAATGGGTGATAATTTGGATGGTAGCATGACAACCTCTCCATCTCTTAGCCCAAATGATGTATATACTCAATCAACTCCTACTTATACAAGCGCTGCTTCTTTGCCAAGTAGTAGTGATGTGAAATTAGTGGAGGAAGAGGAATAAAATAATGATTAACTACTAAATATATAATAGTTATGAAAAGTTTGTATAAAATTTTAGCAGTTGCATGCCTTGTAATGGGTTTCGCTGCATGTGACAATGAGCAATTGACGGGTGAGTCAATCTTTGTTGATCCAGTAATTGACACCACCACCTACACTTATCAATTTGATAAATGGTTGGACAAATACTATACTGAGCCATACAACGTAGAGTTTCTCTATAAGTTGGATGACAATGCTACTGACCCTAACTACAATGTGGTACCAGTAAGTATTGGTATGGCAGATACATTGGCACACTTGGCATTGTATTTGTGGTATGATGTGTATGATTCTGTAGTAGGTCCCGAGTTCTTGCGTACCTATGGTCCTAAGATGATTCAACTTATAGGCTCATCTATGATGGACCCTGTGAATAATACTGAGAAATTAGGCTATGCAGAAGGTGGTATCAAGATTACGCTCTTGAAGATTAATAAGATGCAACTGAACAACATTGATAACCTCAATGAGTATATCTTTAAGACTATGCACCACGAGTTTGCACACATCTTGCACCAACAAAGGAACTATCCTACTGAGTTTGCACAAATCACTCCTGCTAACTACGATCCTATCAAGTGGCAAGAGCGTACTTATAAAGAAGCTTGGCAATTGGGTTGCGTAAGTAACTATGGAAGTAGCGAGGCGCGCGAGGACTTTGTAGAGGTGATTGCTAACTATATCGTGAAGCCAGATAAATGGTGGGATAATATGCTCAAGGAGGCTGGCACAGAAGGTGCTGCAATCATTAATCAGAAATGGGATATTTGCAACACATGGCTCAAGGAGAAATGGGAAATCAGTTTGGATGACCTCCGCACTGAAGTACAAAAGCGTCAAGCTAACTTGGATTGGGAGATGATTATGAGTTTTGATGAAATGTTGACGGAAAAACGTGAAAACGCTAAAGAGTAAGGAGAAGGATTATGAAAGCAAAATATTTAGTAATAATTGGCTTGCTGGCTGCTACATTTGCAGCTTGTAGTCGCGATGAGGAAAGCTTGTTTGATAAGCCAGCTGCCATTCGTGCACAAGAGGCTATTGATAATGCATTTGATGTATTAACCTCTGCCGAGAATGGTTGGGAAATGGCATATTTTCCTAACTTGGAGGCAAGTGCGAAAGGTTATAATATGGTGTTGAAGTTCAGTAAGAATGGCAATGTGAGCGTAACGGCTAAGAATTCGGCTACTACCAACAATAAGATTATGACCGATACTGCTAGTACGTGGGCCGTAAAGAGCGACTACGGACCAATCCTCACGTTTGATACCTACAACGATGTGTTCCACGCATTCTCTGACCCAAAGGAAAACGGTGCTGGTCTCCTCGGTGACTATGAGTTCCTGATTCTCAAAGCTACACCAGAGTTGGTACTCTTGAAAGGTAAGAAACATAGCGCATACACCGTAATGCGTCCAATGAAGAATACCGACTTGGCTGCGTATTTTACTGCTTGCGAGAAGATGCAGAGCAAACTCTTTGGTAACAACAATATCGTAACGCTGACCCAAGGTGGCAAAAAAATGTATCTTTATAATGGCGCAGAGGGACAGTTCCAAAGTGCAGCATATGGATCACCACTCGTGGCAGAGGCTGCTACCTATCACCCAGTATGCGCTACAGAAGATGGTATCATCGTATCAATGGGCTTTGGAGAAGATATACATGACCATATTTTCTACTATAATGAAGAGAAAGGTGAACTCAAGAGTGAGCAAGGTGCTGTCATGAATGCAGGTAACTTGAATGTACTCTTTGGTGCTTACTTTACCGATAATGCTTTGGGTTGGGCAGTGGATTATGCTGGTCAAGAGGCAGTAGAGGAATTGCTATCAGCAGTAAATACTGCGATGAATAATACCTCTGCCAAGATGAAGGTGATGGGTTACGGCTACAAACAGTCATTGAATATGTACGAAGGTGGCTATTTCTTGCTTATCAACTTTACCTATAAACAAGGCAAGAAGAATCAAGAGAAGAAATTGGTTTGGACTGTTGATTTGACACAAGATGAGAGTGGTATCACCGTGGCTAATGCAGTACCTTATGACGAAAACACAAAAACCTTCTTGCAACAAATTCCAGCAGCTCAAGCAGTAGCAGACTTGATGTTAGGTTCTTACAGCGCTACTCCATTGGAAGGCTATCTCTTTAATGCTGCTGCAGGTATGAAACTTGTGGGTGAGAAGGAGTTGGTAGTAAGAGGTGCTAATAATATCAAAATGTAAAAATATACATTTTAGTGTATAAATAGGCAATAATAAACGAGGTAAAACTCATAATGTTTAACAACAAAATTTTTAATGGTATGAAAAAGATTACTCTTTTAAGTGCAGTGCTCGTAGCAGGTATGGCTACCGCACAAGTTCAAATGACTGCTCTTGAGAACATGGAAGTTCGTCAAGTGGTCGCTACCCAATCCGTAGAAATGGATCGCGAGATTACTATGGAGGAATGGAATGCAGAGTACATTGCTAAACAACAAAAGGCTGCAGCAGAAGATTATGCGGCTCATGATTACTATTTTGTTGAAGGTATGATGCATTGGGGGCTTACTCCAACTTTTATGGGTATGGCATTTGATTTTATTGCTATTCCTTATATGGATAGCGTAGTATGGCAGAACCTTTATGGTCCAACCGATTGGTATGCTCAACATAATGATTCCTTGCTTGCAGAGGATAGCGAGACTTGGGTGGCAAAAGGTTGGTATGGTATTGATGGTCTTGGTTATTACCTTCCTTATACCACAGATCACACTTTGACACAAGGTGATAAAACCTACAACATCAAAGGTTATAAGTTTGCAGCAGGAAATGAAAATGGTGGTTTGTTAGCTTCTGGGGCAGCGCCATTTACTATCTCGACAGGTGAGCATATACCTATCACTCTTTGCGGTATGGCAACAGATCCTATGGATAATGGGGATGGTTCTGACTTTTATCGTATTGGAGCAGGTGTGCGCGGCGCTTATGCTTATGGTACTAAATTGATTCCTGATACAGCAACTGGTGCAACTGCTGATACTCTCCTTTCTCTTGTTCGCAACGTTAGTCCATTGACTATTAGTTCAATCAATATCCCAGTTTACAACGTAAATGGTACTGCCATTATGCCAGAGGGTGGCCAAGTTAAGATTGAGCTCTTTGCTGCTGATTTGACCGAAGGTATTATCTTTACCGATTCTGTTCTTGCTACCACTGTGGCTACTGTTGAAAACTTCGTTGAAGTACAAACAGGTCTTGGTACCATCGTTTCTACATTCCAAGAGGAAGACCCATTTGGTGGTATGATGGACGTTGCTGTAGTTGTAAAGGGCGATTTCGTTGTTCAATTGACTGGCTTCAACGAGTCTGGTTGTGATTTCGGTATTTATGCAGACTACTATACTCCTGGTAGTACAACTCTTTACAAGGTTGGTGGCAAATATACTCCTATCTTTAAACAAAGTTCTAACCTCGCTATCATGTATGATGCTTATTGGCCAACTGTACAGGATATAGCAGGAAATGTGATGAATGTTTCTGTTGAGGGTGGAGAGGCTTACTATGTTGAAGAAGGCAACAAGTACAATATCTTGCTTACCAATGTATATGATGTAGATGCGTCATGGTCTGTTGATTATCCAGAGTGGATGGAGGTAGAATACTTCCTTGCAAACGTTGGTACTGAAGAGGAACCTGAACCTGTAGTTGCTGTAAGTGTTACTGTAGAACCATTAACAGAGGGTACAGGTCGTCAAGGTATTGTAACTTTCGATGCTGATGGTTTTGTATATGAGCTTATTGTTAACCAAGGTGATGTAACATCTGGTGTTGAGAACGTAGTTGCTCCATTGTTCGACAACAAGACCTACAACCTCCTCGGTGTAGAAGTTGATGAGAACTACAAGGGTATCGTTATTAAGAACGGTCAAAAGTTCATCCAATAATCTCCACTGAGAATAATCCCAAATCGTAAGATAAAAGGATAAAACAAACAAAACGCGGCTCCATCCGAGTCGCGTTTTTTGTGCGATGAACACCAATATGAATAATGTACCACTTGACAAAAGTGTGTATATACGCAAAAAAAGCTAATAGAAATAATAAAATTACTCGCTTTACTTGCGTATGTTCATTTTTTGTAGTACCTTTGCAGTCGATAAAAATGCGTATATACGCAAAAAAAGCTAATAGAAATGATAATTCAACGTCCCATTTATCTCAAACAACTCATTGATCGCCAACATAACGGAATGATCAAAATTATTACTGGCATGCGCCGTAGCGGCAAGTCATATTTGTTGTTCTCCTTGTATGCAGAATACCTGCAAACTCAAGGAGTAGCTCCTTCACATATCATTAAGGTTGATTTAGAAAATATCACGAATGACCACCTGCGTGAACCCTTGACCTTAATAAAATACATCAATCAGCAAATAACTGATAGCAAGGAGTATTATGTCTTGATTGATGAAGTACAACACCTACAACGCTTTGAAGATGCACTGAATACATTATTAAAAAATAGTCAATTGGATGTATATGTAACAGGTAGTAATGCCAGATTTCTATCTAAGGATGTGGTAACAACTTTCCGTGGGCGTGGTGACGAGGTACGGGTACATCCTTTGAGTTTTGCAGAATATCTATCAGTACAGCAACCATTGCCATTTGCAGAACAACATCTCAATGAATACATGCGATTAGGTGGTTTGCCACAACTGGTTGTGATGAATAGCGAGCAACAAAAAAGACAATATCTTTCACAACTTTTTGCAAACACCTATTTGGTAGATATTAAGGAGCGTTATGCGATTAGAAATGATGATGATTTGGAAGAGTTGATAGATGTGATAGCTAGTTCTATTGGTAGTTTGACCAATCCAACTAAGATTGCTAACAGTTTCGCTTCTGTAAAACAGAGTCAATTGTCCAAGGATACCATTAAGCGCTATTTAGATTATATGCAAGATGCATTTATGATAGAAAAGGCTGTACGTTATGACATCAAAGGACGAAAATATATAGATACTCCTGCTAAATATTATTTTGAGGATTTAGGACTTCGTAATGTACGAATTAATTTCCGTCAAACTGAACCAACCCATTTAATGGAGAACCTAATCTATAATGAATTGCGTGTAAAAGGGTATAGTATAGATGTGGGGCAAGTGGTTACAAATACTCGCAACGCCAATGGCGTAAGCGAGCGTAAACAATTAGAGGTGGATTTTGTATGTAACAAAGCAGATGAACGCATATATATACAATCAGCTTATGCAATGCCAACTCCAGAAAAACAAGAGCAAGAACTTAAGTCGCTTAAACTGATTAATGATAACTTCCAAAAAGTGGTCATTGCAGGAGGTATGCAACCTACATATCGCAATAATGATGGAATCTTGATACTAAATATATATGATTTCTTGTTAAACAAAGTGACTATATAAATCGAAGATAAAAGGATAAAACTATAAAACGCGACTCCATCGGGGTCGCGTTTTTGTATGCCATAGTGTAAGCTTTCCGCCAATCAACCTCCGAGGAAGTGTTAGGAATAGTGCGCTTATTGTGCGTGTATTGTGCGTGTATTGTGCGTGAATAGTGCGTAATAGATAAGGCAGGAGATAGATTGAATATAGATTGAATTTGATTAAAACTCCGCGGAAAGTGCCAAAAAAAACGCATTTCCGCAGAGTTTTGTGTATCATCCAACAACTTAAACAACCCTATCAATCATACAACAGCGTGTAGATCTTTTCGGGTGCGAAGACTTCGTTGGCGACGTCTTGGAGTTGGGTGGGGGTGATGGTCTGTATGCGAGCGAAGGTGTCTTGCCACGCAGGAGCATGATGGTGATAAAGCATCTGCTTGGCCATAGCGAGGGCATTATTTTCTTGATTCTCCGCAGAAATAGCCATCTGTCCCTCCAACTGGCGCAAGGCACGCTGAAGTTGGGAGGATGTGAGTGCAGTGTCGCGCAGTTGCTTGAGTTCCTTGTGGCAGAGCTCAAGGCACTGGTCTTTGTGCTGTGGCTCACACGCCAAGTAGATATTCCAATAGCCTGTATCGCTGAGTGGTACTGCTTGTGAATCAATATTATACACCAATCCATATTTCTCGCGCAGACTCAGATACAATCGGCTGGACATACTGCCACCGCCCAAGATATTGTTGAGCAAATACATGGTTAGTTGCTTGGGGTGACCGATAGGGTAGGCATGTGAGCCAAGCATGATGTGGGTTTGGTGGGTGTGGCGGCGGTAGGTGCGGGACAAGCCTAACCCCACCCCTTCCCTGAAGGGAAGGGAGATGGCTTCCCCCCTTGAGGGGGGATTGAGGGGGGCTAACTCTCTCTCCGCGCTGGCGATAACCTGCTTGGTACTGACGTTGCCGAGGACAAAGAGCACCATGCGCTCGGGGCGGTAGTGCTGTCGCATCCAACTCAGCGCGATATCGGGTGACTTGGAGATGCGGCGGAGGGTTTTCTTAGTGCCAAGGATAGGCATAGCCAGTGAACTGCCCTCGAAGATCATGTTCTCGAAGTCGTCGTAGATGAGTTCGCTGGGTGAGTCGTTGTAACTCTCTATCTCATCGAGGATGACGGTGAGCTCCTTGTCGGTTTCCTTTTTATGAAATGTTGGGCGAAGCACCATATCCGCTAGCAGATGGAGGGTAGTGCGGAAATGCTGGCGCAGGGTGGCCGCATAGAAAGTGGTTTCTTCTTTAGTGGTATAGGCATTGATTTCGCCACCAATGCCCTCAATGTGATTGATGATTTGGCGGGTAGTGTAGTGCTGCGTACCTTTGAAGACGCAGTGCTCGATGTAGTGCGCCATGCCGTTCTCATTGGGGAGTTCGTGGCGAGTACCCGCGCCAACCATGATGCCGACATAAACGACGGGAGAAGTGGTCTTGCGGTGGACAATTTGCAGTCCATTTGGTAAATTATGATAAAAAGTTTCGTACATATTTGGTTATATCAAAAAAAAATAGTACTTTTGCAGCCGAATTGGAAATTAATCCTCCGATTTTTGCGGCATTGGCGGAATTGGTAGACGCGCTAGACTTAGGATCTAGTTTCGAGAGGAGTGAAGGTTCGAGTCCTTTATGCCGCACAACGGGTTGAAAAACCCGTTTTTTGTATCAAAATGAAAATCAATAACAAATATTAATTATTAACTATTAATTGTTTAAATATATTATGCGTAAGTTTTATATCTTGTTGGTTCTAGTGGTTGTTGCAGGTGCAATGACCAGTTGTTTGGAGTACAAAGAGCCTCAATATAGTCCTCAGATTTATCGTTCAAATTTCTATGTGAACCCTCAATTTCAGGGTGATACTGTGGTAGGTGCCAAAGATACATTGGATCTTATCTATGATGCAGATGATGATTCGTATGAATTGGATACTGTGTATTTGGGTGATACTGTGATGTTTGCGAGTACATTCTATACTGTGACCAATAATCTTGTGGCTGTGGAGATGAAATGGGATACTACGGAAATGGACTTGTGGTATTTAACAACGGCTGATATTAACAAAGCACTATTGAAAACGGATACTGTAGGAAATCTTACATGTACAATGCGTTTCAATCCAGGTTATAACCGTGTGACTTTCCCTATTTATTTTACCCCTAAGGAGCGAGGCGGTATGAAACTGAAGTTATCGGTTGAGAGTGATTCTGATTTCCCGATTCATTCTGTGCTGCTATATATCCCCGCGGTAGAGGCGCCAGTGGAAACAGAGGAATAGTTATTCCATTGTTTTGGCTTCTTGCCAAAGGGCTTCCATCTGATCTAGGGTCATCTCTTTGAGGGATAGACCCTTTTCTTTTGCCTTTTGCTCAACGTAGTTGAAACGGCGGATGAACTTGGCATTGGTTTTCTCTAAGGCATTGTCAGGGCGAATCTTGTACAAACGTGCCGCATTTACCATGGCGAAGAGCAAGTCGCCAAACTCCTCCGTGGCTTTCTCGCTGTCCATGTTCTCGACTTCGGCTTCGAACTCAGCGATTTCCTCTTTGACCTTCGCCCATACGTCTTCGCGCTTCTCCCAATCGAAGCCTACATTGGCTACTTTGTCTTGTATGCGATATGCTTTGACGAGAGCAGGTAGTGCATCAGGGATGCCTGCGAGGACGGTTTTGTTGCCGCCTTTCTCTTTGAGTTTGACTTGTTCCCAAAGTTTGCAAACATCTTCTGCATTCTTGGCTGCCTGTTCGCCATACACATGTGGATGGCGGAAGATAAGTTTATCGCAAATCTTATTGCATACATCTGCCATGTCAAAAGCCCCTTGCTCGCTGCCAATCTTGGCATAGAAGACCACGTGGAGTAGTACGTCGCCAAGCTCCTTACTGATTTCGTTCATATCGTTTTGAATGAGAGCAGACGCCAGTTCGTAGGTTTCCTCAATAGTGTTCTGACGGAGGGATTCGAAGGTTTGCTTTCTGTCCCAAGGGCATTTCTCTCGGAGTTCGTCCATCACCGTCAAGAGACGGTCAAAAGCTTTTAATTGTTCTTCTCGTGTATGTGCCATAATCCTTTATACCTAAAATTCTTATCTTGCTCAAAGGGCTCGAACGATTTTTATCATTCAAAATTCATAATTCTTAATTCATAATTATCCATCTGGGCGTAGGTGAATTGTTGCCAGCAGTCGCCGAGGATGATGATGCGACTATCGCGGCTGAGCATCAAATCCAGTTCGATATGGCGATGACCAAAGATATAATAATCGTGGTGGTTGCCCTGTTGCTCTTGCTCTTTGGCAAAAAGTACTAATTCCTCTTTGTCCTCACCTTTGTAAGGACAAGGGCGAGCCAACTCCTTCAAACGGCTCTTTTTTGCCCAGTTATATCCGAAAGCGTTGCCCCAAGCTGGGGGTAGCAAACGGAAAAGCGTTTGTAAGAAGGGACTGTGGAAAATCTTACGCAGGAAAATGAAGTTGCGAATTTTCTTCTGGATATTCTTAGGTAATTGAGCAAGATAGTTGCTAGGTACGAGTCCGTCGCCATGAGCAAGGAAGAGACGTTTGCCGTGGATGGTGATGCTTTCGGGTCTGCGGTGTATGATTGCGCCTGTTTGTTTGGCAAGCCAACCGAACGTCCATATGTCGTGGTTGCCAATGAAGAAGTGAAGTTGTATGCCCTTGTTGGTGAGTGACTTAAGTTTGTCGAGGATAGGCCGGTATTGCTCTTTGCTGCGGTCGCGCCAGAAATACTCGCACCAGAAGTCGAAGATATCTCCGAGCAGGTAGATGGCTGTGGCATCCTTCTCCATTTCGTTGAGCATGGAGATGACGGTTCGCTGATGAGCGATAGGGTTGTCAATCGCCCTCGAACCAAGGTGTGCGTCGGAGAGGAAGTATGTCATGTTTTAGATCGCTTCGCTGTAGTTTGTAGTTCGCTCGTTTTGCTCGCTGTAGATCGCTTCGCTGTTAGATTAGAGGAAGCCGAGTTCGAGTTTGGCTTCTTCGGACATCATGTCTTTGTTCCATTCGGGGTCGAAGACAATGTTTACGTTTACTTCGTTGATGCCATCCACCGACCCGACTTTCTGCTTGACATCCTCTACGAGGAAGTCTGCAGCAGGGCAGTTAGGTGCGGTGAGGGTCATGTCTATATTGCAGATACCGTCTCCAGAGAAGTCGATGCGGTAGATAAGACCTAATTCATATATGTTTACAGGTATCTCAGGGTCATAGACCGTCTTAAGCATTCGTAGTACCTGCTCTTCCAGTTCTAAAAATTCGTTCATTCAACTAAATGATTCGTAAAACAACCTACAAAGGTACTACTTTTTTTTGAATTGCGCAAGATAAATTGTAAATCTCGTCAAATTCGTGGGGGACTTTGTGGGCTAATTTCAATAAATATGGGATAAATGCGTATAAAAAATTAAAATATTTGGTTATGTAAAAAAAAAGTATTACCTTTGCAGACTCAAATTTTCGTAAAATAATAAAACGTGAAATATATGCTTAAGAAACAACTTGTGTTTGTGCTGCTGATGGTGGTACTTATGTGTTCTTGCGTAACTCGCAAACAATTGGCATACTTTCAGTCAGTAACATCGGAAAGTGCAGCTGTGATTAATGAAAGTATGAAACCTCAACCAGAGCCTCGTGTAAAGATTAATGATGCTTTGGTGATAACCGTTTCAGCCCTTGATCCAGAAGCTGTAATTCCTTATAATTTGCCAAATGTGTCGTATGCTACTCCAACGAGCGAAAATATACCTACGACACAATCTTATCAGTACTATACAGTAGATGCAAATGGTGATATTTCGTTTCCAGTATTGGGTAAGTTACATGTGGTAGGATTGTCGCAATCAGAAGTGATAGAGATGATTCTTGAAAAACTCAGAGGACAATTGGTTGATCCAATCGTTTCGATGCGTTTTTTGAATGCGAAAGTAACGGTTTTGGGCGAAGTGAAGAATCCAGGAACCTACTTATTGAATAATGGTGGAATGACATTGCTAGAGGCTTTGGGCGCTGCTGGAGATTTGACGCAATATGGTAACCGTAGAAATGTGTTGGTTACCCGAGAAAATAATGGTAAGTTGGAGTTTGCTCGTTTGGACTTGCGTTCGGATGAGATATTTACATCACCATACTTTTATCTGCAGCAAAATGATGTGGTCTATGTAGAACCAAACTCAGCAAGAACGACAAGCAATCAGTCGATTAGTTTGTGGTTGAGTCTAGTTGGAACATTGTCTAGTGCAACAACGGTGGTAGTGTCTGTGTTGTCAGCAACAGGAAATCTTTAATTAGTTAATGTAATCGAATAATAAAGTGTATAGAAATATGGCACAAGAGAATCAAGAAATAGATATTCGTGGTTGGGTAATTCGTATTTTGAAGAATTGGTATTGGTTTGTAATTAGTTGTGCACTTTGTGGTGCATTCGGGATGTATAAATACTTCTCTACAACTCAAAAGTTTCAAGTCGATGCAAAAATCATGATTCGCCCGTCTGAATCGGATGCAAATCCGCAAGGAGAATTGATGAATATGATGGGTTTTGGCAACACCAAAAATGTGGAAGATGAGGTTGTTATTATGACATCTCGTGATATGTGTTTGAATTTAGTATCGGACTTAAACCTCCAGGTAGAGTATCGCAAAAAATGTGGTTTGCGCTGGGTGGGACAGTATCAAAAACGAGACTTGAGTGTGGTGTATCCTCCGATGTATTTAGATTCGTTGACTGCTGGACATCGTATATATGTCAAAGTAAGAGAAAATGACTATGTTGTGAAGGTAAAGAAAGGACGTTTTACTACAAAGAAATATATAGTGACGGATTTGAGTAAGCCTTTTGATACTTTTGTAGGGACATTGTGTTTTGAAGTGGGTGATTCTGTAAAGCAGGGAGATAAGTTTATTATACGCACAATGAGCAAATTAGGAGCTGCTGAGGCATATCAAAAAGCCCTTGTTGTTGCACCAGTAAAAAAAGAGTCAAATGTAGTATCAATAACAACAACGACTGATATGCCACGTCGTGCAATAGATATTATTTCTCGTCAGATTGAGCTTTACAATATGGATGCTGTGATTGATAAGAATATTGTGGCAACAAGTACAGCTGGATTTATAGAGGAACGTCTGCGATTGATAGAGAGTGAGTTGTCTTCTGTAGAGGCCGATGTGGAGATGTATAAGGAACAACATGGTATTGTGGACTTAAAAAGCGAAGCTGGTGTTTATCTTCAAGAAACATCAAATTTCAGGAAGGAAGCAGCGGAAATAGAAACGCAGTTGAACTTGGTTAACTATATTCAGGAGTTTGTTGCCGATGAAACGAAGCAAAATAGTCTGATACCTGCAAATATCGGAATTACAGATCCTGCATTGGTGAAATTGATAGCAGAATATAATGAATTATTGCTGCAACGCATGCGTATGCAACGAACTGCTACTGATAGTAACCCTATAGTGGATCAGATGAAGGATCAATTGAGATTGATGCGTGAAAATATTATGTCAAGTATTCAGAGTGTTCAGAATAGTTTGAAGATTTCTCGCAAAACAATTGATGATCATTTCAAGGTGGCAAAGATTCAACGCAATGATATTCCTAGTCAAGAAAGACGTTATAGAGAAATTTCTCGTCAGCAGAAATTGAAAGAGGAATTGTACTTATTTTTGTATCAAAAAAGAGAAGAGAATGCTTTGACGTTGGCTTCTACTGCGGCACCCGCCAAGGTCATTGCTTCACCACAAGTTAATCCTACGCCAGTTTCACCTAAAATGAAAATATTACTGCTTGTTTGCTTGGTATTTGGATGTACAATTCCAGTGGGATGTATGGTGGTTTACTCAATGTTTAATACGCGTATATCAGATGATAGAAAGGAGTTTGAGAAATTATTGCAAGTTCCATTTGGCGGCTGGTTGATTAAGAATCACCATGGAGGACATATCGCGGTAAAGGATGGTGAAAATTCTGCTTCTGCCGAATTGTTTAGAACTTTGCGAACAAATATCCGTTTCATGTATCCAAAGAAAGTGACGAATCCTGTTATATTAGTAACTTCAAGTATTAATAGCGAGGGTAAATCGTATGTGGCAACTAATTTAGCAATATCTATGGCTCTGTTGGGAAACAAAGTAGCATTAGTCGGTCTAGATATACGCAAGCCAATGCTAACGACGTACTTAGATTTACCTACGAATGGATGTTTGACAAGTTATTTAGCGGATGAAGCCTACGCTTTAGAAGATGCTATTGTAACAACTAATATCAAAAATTTAGATGTGCTTCCAGCAGGTGTTGTTCCTCCTAATCCTAATGAACTTTTACAAGGAGAACGCTTAGATGAGTTGTTTGGAGAATTGCGTAAACGTTACGATTGCGTGGTAATAGACTCTGCACCTGTAGCGATGGTTAGTGATACATTTCAATTGGCTCGTGTAAGTGATATGACTGTATATGTGAGTCGTGCTAATTATACGCCTACAGAAATGATTAATTTCTTGAACCAAGTTAATGAGCAGAAGCGATTGCCAAATGTAGTCTCCGTGCTTAATGGTGTTGATGGTCATAAAACAGGTTATGGCTATGGTTATGGATACGGTTATGGCTATGGTTATGACACTCAAAAGAGAAAATGGTGGCAACGCCAAAAGGCTTAGTGCCATTTTTACGTTGAACCTGAAAACTATAAAATGATTCTCTGTGTTGCAGAAAAGCCGTCCGTAGGACGAGATATAGCGCGCGTGCTGGGAGCTAATACCCAGCACGACGGTTTTATGGAGGGCAATGGCTACTGCGTGACATGGACTTTTGGTCACCTCTGCGCGCTGCTTGACCCACACGAATATAGCGAGCAATGGAAGGGGTGGAACTTATCTTCATTGCCGATGGTGCCTGCGCGCTTTGGAATCAAAGTGACCGACGATAAGGGCGTTCAGAAGCAATTCAATACGATCAAGGATCTCATTGCCAAAGCGGATGAAGTGATCAACTGTGGTGATGCTGGGCAAGAGGGAGAGCTGATACAGCGATGGGTGTATCAGAAAGCTGGTTGCAAAGTGCCTGTAAAGCGATTGTGGATTTCGTCGCTAACGGAAGATGCTATCCGTGAGGGCTTTCAAAAGCTCAAAGACCAAAGCGAATACCAACGCCTCTACGAAGCAGGTATGATGCGCGCTATTGGTGACTGGTTGCTAGGCATGAACGCTACGCGTGCATACACTTTGCGTTTTGCGAAGGGGGTAGGGAAGGATCGTCAAGTACTGAGTATAGGTCGCGTGCAGACGCCCACATTGGCGCTGATAGTCAAGCGACAACAAGAAATAGAGAATTTTATCCCTCGCACGTATTGGGAACTCAAAACACTTTACCGCGATACTACTTTCTCTGCGCAACTGCCTGTGGAAGAGGATGATTATGCGATTACTTCGCTTGAGAAAGGGCAGGCATTGGTGGATTCAATCAAGGACCTGCCACTCGAAATCACTTCCGTGGAGAAGAAGAAAGGTACGGAGTACGCGCCTCGGCTGTTTGACCTCACTTCGTTGCAGGTAGAGTGCAATAAGAAGTTCAGCCTTTCGGCAGATGATACGCTGAAGATTATCCAAAGCCTCTACGAGAAGCATGTTACTACCTATCCGCGTGTGGATACCACCTTTTTGAGCGATGATATCTATCCCAAAGTGCCTGCTACATTGCAAGGTATTAAGGATTATTTCCCACAAGTGACACCATTGCTGCCACTCAAAGCAGATGGCAAGAAGGGTGCAGGCAGTTTACCAAAGTCAAAAAAGGTCTTTGATAATAAGAAGGTTACCGATCACCATGCTATCATTCCTACAGGTCAACGACCAGACAACCTCTCGGAACTGGAGCGCAAGGTGTATAATCTCGTAGCGTTGCAATTTATAGCGGCTTTCTATCCCGATTGCGAGGTCTCGAACACGACTGTACTAGCCAAAGCAGGTGAGATTGATTTCAAAGTGACTGGTCGCCAAATCCTCCAGATGGGGTGGCGTGAGGTCTTTGCCAAGGAAAAGCAAGAGGATGAGCCACAGGAAGAGCAGAAGAGTTTGCCTGTGTTTGTAAAAGGTGAGTCTGGCCCTCACGAACCACAACTGCAAGAGAAAACCACCACTCCGCCTAAGTATTATACCGAGGCTACTTTGCTGCGTGCGATGGAAACGGCTGGTAAGACCGTGGAGGACGAAGAACTGCGTGATGCGATGAAGGAGAACGGTATTGGTCGTCCAAGTACGCGTGCAGCTATCATTGAGAAACTCTTCCAACGCAAATATATCGTGCGTGAGAAAAAGAATATCCACGCTACGCCGTTAGGTATCAATCTGATACAAACAATCATTTCGCCGTTGCTGAAATCGGCTGAACTCACTGGACTGTGGGAGAAGAAGCTTCGTGCTATTGAGCGAGGTGATTATACGGCACAAAACTTCTTAGATGAACTCAAGCAGATGACTGCTGAGGTTGTGCGCGAAGTGAAGGCAGATAAATCGGGTATGCGTTGTCCTGTCTGTGGACGCGGTACTATCATTCGTGGACGTACTCGCTATGGCTGTTCTCGTTGGCGCGAGGGCTGTACCTATGCCGAGCAGTTTTAAACTTTCGGATGTCTGTATTTCTCCTGTCAATTACGGCAGCGAACATGGTTGGTGGGTTAGGTGAATATGTTTGATCATTTGGCTGTACGAACAATATCATTGATCACCATACTGGCAAGGGTCATGCCGAAGACACCCACTACTGGGGCAATAGTGCCTTGCTCGCCTGCAATCTCTTCGGAATAGACACATTGAATCTTAGAGGCAGGCATAAGTCCTGCTTTTTTCATTTTGGTGCGTAAGGCACGCGCAAGAGGGCAACCTTGCACTTTCCAGAACTCGGCTGTGCGAATCTTCTGTGTGTCCGTCTTGCGCCCAGCGCCCATGCTCGAATACACGCGGCAACCTGCTTGAGTAGCGCGGTAGAGCAGCAATGCCTTGCAATCCACCATGTCGATGGCATCAATCACGATGTCGTATTGCGCGAGGTCAAAACTGTTGGCGGTTTCGCTGTTGTATTGGCGGTCAATGATTTGGACGCCTGCTTCGGGACAGATTTGCAGCAGTCGCTTTTGCATCTCTTGCACTTTGTTTTGTCCTATGTTGGCTGCGGTGGCTACTATTTGGCGATTGAGATTGGTGGTATCCACTTTGTCGAAATCCACAAGTGTCAAGTGTCCGATGCCAGTACGGAGTAGTGCTTCTGCGCACCATCCGCCCACGCCTCCTACACCAAAGAGGATGACACGTGCATGCTGCAATGCAGCAAATCCTTCTTCGCCTATCAGTTGTATCGTTCGTATGAACATGTGGAGTTGTTAATTTGTTCGCAAAAGTAGTATATTTAATGGATATATGCAAAATTTTTTGCCCAAAAATCTCATTTTGCGATTATTGCGTTTTTATTCATTTTTTGAACCAAAAATTAGGAAATATCCTCATAATATGTAATATCTTGACCAACTAATACTCATATTTTTTAACAAATGGAATTATTTGGCAATCTGCGTATAAAATCCTTCTCAAAATGCCACTAATTATACCTATTTTTTGAATGTCTCTCAAATAGGGAGTAACATTAATGATTATTCAATAACTTGTAGCGTTTAATAAAGAACTATTCTTCAGAAAAGTGTACCAATACGTGGCGGTAGGTGTTGAAAATCTTGGACTTGCTGACAAAGCCAAGATAATGTTTCTGCTCATCTACGACTGGCAAGTTCCATGCACCTGTATCCTCAAATATCTCCATTACCTTACCCATCGGCATGGTGTCGGTAAGTATGGCCTGAGGGGAGTTCATGAGTTGCTTCACAGTAAATCGATTGTACAAACGAGGTTGGAACATGATATTGCGTACCTCATCTAAAAGCAAGATACCCAGTAGTTTCCCTTTTGCATCTACTACAGGGAAGATATTTCGATTGCTTTGAGCAATTACTTTGACCAATTCGCCCAAAGTCATCTCTGGATTGAGTGTTCTGAGGTCGGTTTCCAGGACATTCTCCATCTTCATGAGCGTGAGGACAGAGCGGTCTTTGTTGTGGGTCAGCAGTTCGCCTTTTTGTGCCAGACGCATGGCATAAAGGCTATGGGGCTCAAAAATCTTGATGGTTAAGAACGATACGACAGCTACTGCCATCAATGGCATAAAGAGGTGATATCCACCTGTGAGTTCGGCAATGAGGAAGATACCCGTCAATGGTGCGTGCATGACGCCTGCCATTAAGCCCGACATACCAGCCAAGGCGAAGTTTGCCTCGGGAACGCCAATGCCAATGATATTCATCAATCGGGCACAAATAAAGCCCGTGATAGCTCCCATAAAGAGCGAAGGCGCAAAGATACCACCTACGCCGCCACCACCATTGGTGGCAACTGATGCAAAAATCTTGAATAGCAGGATGGCTGCAAAATAACTCAATAATACCCAACTACCTGTACCAAGCGCCTCAAAAGGACTATTGGCAATAGCAGATACAGAGTCGCCATTGATGAGCTGCTTGATCACATCATATCCTTCGCCATAGAGCGGAGGGAAGAGAAAGAGCAATAAACCCAAGGTGGTGCCACCTACGAGGAATTTGACCCAAGTATTTTGTACATGGCGCTTGAATAGTTGCTCCAGACGGTTCATGCCACGGGTGAAATAGAGCGATACTAATCCGCACATCACACCTAAGATGATATACCAAGGCAGACGTTCTACGAAGAACGGTTCGCTATTGGTGAGTGGGAACATGGCTTCTTGTCCGTTGACCATAAACGAGATAGCTGTGGCAGTGACGGATGAGATGAGTAATGGCGCCATGCGGGTCATCGTCAGATCCATCATGAGCACTTCCAACGTAAAGACCAAGCCTGCAATTGGAGCTTGGAAGATACCACCAATTGCACCTGCGGCACCACAACCAATCATGAGCATCATGGTTTTTTGGTCGAGGCGGAAAAGCTTGGCAAGGTTGCTACCAATGGCAGCACCTGTTAGTACGATAGGAGCCTCCGCTCCAACCGAACCACCGAAGCCAATCGTCAGTGCTGAGCCTACCAACGAACTCCAAGTATTGTGAATCTTGATGATGGACTTGCGTTGCGAAATGGCATATAGAATCTTAGTGATACCATGCGAGATATCGTCCTTGACTACGTATTTGACAAATAATCCCGCCAACGTGATACCAATCATAGGGGTGATGAGATACCACCAGTGGTCTTGCTCAATCAAGTGATGTTCCACCAGATAGTGGATACCATGAATCATCATCTTGAGCAGTTGTGCTGCACACGATGCCAATGCTCCCACAAAGAAACTCAGGATAAGTACGAGGTCCTTTTGCGGGATATGCTGCTCACGCCAAGCAATGAAACGATCGTATGTTAATTTTGAATTCAGAATTTTGAATTTAGAATTATTCTTCGAAATTGTCTTGGGTGTCCCAACCGATGCCACGATATTTGTCGAGGTCCCACTCCTCTTCCACCTCGTTGAGGTAGATGGTTTGTGGCTCGTCATCATCGTCCATATCGTCGTCGTCATCGCGCTCAATAACTTTGACTTCAATAGGTGCGTGTGAGATTTCGATGACTTGATTTTGCTCCTTATTGAGTTCCTCCCAAAGCATGTCTTTGAGCTCGGTGATCCCCATACCGTTGGCGGAGGAGAAAGTAATCACTGGAATATCTAATTCCTTTGCCAACTGTTTGGTCAGTTTCTTTAGGTCAATCTCTGGATCAGCAATATCGCATTTTGATATGGCTAATATACGTGCTTTGGTCAGCAGTTGAGGATTGTATTTCTCCAATTCGGCGAGCAGAATCTCATATTCGCGTTTAATGTCCTCGGTGATAACAGGCACCATAAATAACAGCACCGCATTGCGCTCGATATGGCGCAAGAAACGTAGTCCCAATCCTCTTCCTTCGGCTGCACCTTCGATGATACCGGGTATATCTGCCATACAAAACGACTGATTATCGCGGTAGGAGACAATACCCAATTGCGGTGTCAATGTGGTGAATGGATAATCCGCTATCTCTGGTTTGGCTGCGCTAACCACAGAAAGCAAGGTGGATTTACCCGCATTTGGGAAACCTACCAGACCTACATCCGCCAGCACCTTGAGTTGCAGAATCACATTGGCTTCCATACAGGGCTCACCCGGTTGTGCATAACGAGGTGCTTGGTTGGTAGCAGTACGGAAGTGCCAGTTGCCCAGTCCACCTTTACCGCCACGGAAAAGGATAATCTCCTCTTGATGCTCCTTCACCTCGCACATAAATTCGCCCGTGTCGCCATTGTAAACTACAGTGCCACAAGGAACCTCAATGATTTTATCTTCGCCGTCTTTACCAAACGAGCGAGAAGGACCTCCGCTACCACCATCGGTGGCAAAGATATGTTTCTGATACTTGAGGTGAAGCAATGTCCATAGGTTGCGGTTACCACGCAGGATAATATGTCCCCCTCGTCCACCATCTCCGCCATCAGGTCCGCCCTTTGGGACATACTTTGCGCGGTGGAAGTGCATACTACCCGCACCACCCTTACCAGAGCGGCAGTATATCTTTACATAATCAATAAACGAGGATGAAGCCATACTGATTTACGATTGGACTGTTTACAATTTACTTCTGAGCCAGTTTTAGGATATTGTCAATTTGGCAGAAAGTATCTTCCATTGAGTAATTGCCATTGATAGCAAAATAGTTGTGGCGATGGAGATAGTAGGTGCAAACAGGCTTAGTCTCTGTTTGATATACTTGCAAACGCTTTTTGATTGTCTCGTAGTTGTCATCTGCACGACCGCTGGTCTTACCACGGTTCAAAAGACGTTTGATTACTTCATCTTCCTCTACAAAAAGGTCAAGCAATACCGCTTTCATATTGCGACGCTCCAGCAATAGTTCCAGCGCTTCCGCTTGAGCTACAGTACGTGGGAAACCATCGAAGATGACTCCCTTGCAATCTTCAGAAAGGTTGTCCAAATAGCGAGCGATGAGGTGAATCATCTTGTGGTCTGGCACCAAGTTTCCGCCTGCGATTAGTTCGCCAATTTCTTTACCAAGTTCGCTACCTGATTTTATTTCAGCTCGGAGTGCATCACCAGTAGAGAGGTGTTGCAATCCATATTTCTTTACGATAAGGTCAGATTGTGTGCCTTTTCCACTACCTGGGGCACCACAGAGTATGATGTTTAGCATAATTTATAATAGATTAATAGGATTCGACAAACGTGCACGTTTAATTATCTATGGTTATTTTTTGACACAAAACGAGTTGCCCGATAAGAGCAACTCGTTATATGCCTCTATCCAATTAGAGAGCCAAGCCAGCGCCTGCTTTAAATTTAGCAACTTTCTTAGCTGGGATTTGAATCTTAGCACCTGTTGCTGGGTTCACGCCCTCACGAGCAGCCTTCTCTACTACAGAGAAAGTACCGAAACCAACGAGTTGTACTTTGTCACCACCCTTCAATGCACCTGCGATAGCATCAACAGTAGCCTCAACAGCCTTTTGTGCTTGTACTTTTGTCAAGCCTGCTTGAGCTGCAACAGCAGCTACGAGATCAGTTTTGTTCATAACGATTTTAGATTAAATAATTAAACGTTTAATTGCTTCTTCGGCATTTCCGAAAAATCTCGGGCAAAGTTACAACAATTTTTGGACATATCAAATATTTTGTGTCAAAAAAAACGTTTTTTGTATGATTTTTCTGCCATTTTGACCATTTTAACGGCTTTTGCATGGTTTTTGTTGGTTGTATGATGTGTTTTTAGTACTTTTGCAAAAAAATATAGTGATATATGTTTAGAAACTTACCACCAATTACAAAAAATCTACTCCTTATCAATTTAATATGTTGGTTAGCTGATTTAGCGTTGGGGCGATATGGCATTGATATGACTCATTGGTTAGGTCTGCACTATGTGACGGCTCCTGATTTTTATCTCTGGCAGCCATTGACCTATATGTTTATGCATGCCAATTTCTCGCATCTCTTTTTCAATATGTTTGCTGTGCTAATGTTTGGGCCAGCATTGGAAGAACGTTGGGGAGGTCGGCGATTCTTGATTTATTATTTAATCACAGGATTAGGTGCTGCAATGGTGCAAGAAACGGTATGGGCATTGCAGTTGCAACCTATTCTGAACACAGTTACTCCGACTATGGCGGCAGCTTTGGCTAATCGTGTGGTAACAATTGGTGCCAGTGGTGCGGTGTTCGGAATATTGTTGGCATTTGGCTGGTTGTTTCCTGATGTACGGATGTTTATTCTCTTTATACCTATTCCTATACGTGCGCGCGTGCTTGTGCTGATTTATGCATTGATAGAGTTGTTTGCGGTCTTAGCACCAACTTCGGGCGATAATGTAGCGCATTTTGCGCACTTGGGTGGCATGTTGTTTGGCTGGGTTTTGCTGCTTTGGTGGCGTTATAGAGGCTATCCTGGTTGCGATGCACCAGGGATAGATTGGAGTGGTATAAAGCGTTGGTTTAGTGGCTTATATGACAAGATAAGAGATAAATGGGATGATCGTTTCCCCGATGGTCATTCACGTATCAAGCGTGATGATGATTCGAAAAACTATAGCGACTATCACTACCATAAACCATTATAATAAGGTATAAAAAAAAGAGTCAGCTGACTCTTTTTTTGTTATACCAATGTTTTGATGGCTTGTTCTTCATCCAATGGCAAAAAATAGATGGGTGGAATATGGATGGTGGTAAAGGCTCCATATTGCTGCGACGCTTTCATCCGAACTGCTGCTCGCGCGCATGCAACCATCACTTGAGCCGTAAGAGCAGGATTGTTGATGGTCATTGAGAATGACAATTGCTGATCGGATATACCACTGGCAACTCCTTGGCGCTGAATCAGCACACCGTGACCGTGTGTGTCGAATGGCTGAACCGAATCAACCGGAATGACGTTGATAGGGTCATGGGCAAAGTAGTCGTCGCTGATAATGCGTTGTTGTACGGTTTGCAAATCCTCCCCCTCTTCGAGTTGCACATAAACATCGCGTTGATGCTTGCCTTCTCCGATAGGTATCGTTATAGAAACAGCATCTTTTACACCTTCAATTGCTTTGGCAGCTACGGTATGTCCCATTGAGCGTCCTGGACCGAAATTCGTATAGGTTTGTCCCTCTGGTGTCATAGCGAGCATGATGGCGCGTATGAGTGAGTCTGTACCAGGGTCCCACCCTGCCGAAATGATGCTGACTGCTTGATGCTGCATAGCAATAGGCTTGAGCACCTGCATGTGCGAATAGATTTCAGTGTGGATATCAAACGAATCAATAGTAGATATGCCACGCCGCAGAAGCAATTGGGCAAAATGCTGCACTTCTCGTGTGGGTGTGGAAATCAACACCACATCTGCTTGTATGGAATCGATAGAATCAGTGTGGTGAAAGATACCAACGAGCTCCATATCAGGTGCTTGCATAATGGCTTGTTCGGCAGCCTTACCGATATTGCCATATCCGAGTATTGCGACTTTAATCATAACGATATTTTTAGTAGTTAATCTTCATAATCCACAGCACTACGTGCTGCTTTGCACTTGCCGATATACTGTGACACCTTCACATGCTCAGGGTGCGTAGCGTACGCATCCAAATCTTCCCATGTACGGAAGGTGCAAGTCAAACAAATATCGTGGTCGGTGTTCTTGGCGTTAGGGATATTGATACCCACCGTCTCATCCACCAATACATCAATCTTCTCGCGCAATGCGAGCAAGCCATCACGAATAATCTGGGCATTCTCCAATTTCGTCTTGCCCTCAGCCTCGTCTAATAGGCGAAAAAATACTACATGCTTTATCATAATTATGAATAGTTATTCGCTGCGCGAATGAAAGGTTGCTTCGTGAAAGCTACTTCGTGAAAGGTTACTTCATGAATTTTCAGCCCGCAGGGCTAATTGTTCATTGC
>CAMEKM010000015.1 GCA_945921355.1 uncultured Bacteroidales bacterium | reverse complement strand
CCACTTTGTGCCCTATATCTTCACTTGTATCCTCCCCAACGCCAACAACGTAAACTACGAAAACAACGTTAAATACCTAAGCATCGAGCGCCCCTTGTTTGAGGCACCTGAATGCCCGTGGGAGCGGGAGGGTTATGTGTTCAAGAGTTGGGACACCGATCCCAACGGCATGGGCATGACCGTCAAAGCCGGTGAGACGAAACAACTGGACGAGACCACCGTGAAACGGCTCACGCAAAACGACTCACTTCGACTTCGTTTTTATGCGCAATGGCTTAAGCGCGACACCATCACGCTGCACCGTAACTTGAATCCGAGCGACAAGAAGCAAAAGCAGCAATATACCATTGAGACTCATGTTCACAACGTGGATTCCTGTGCGGAATGGGCAAACGACAAGCCCGATTCCGCCATTGTCGGATGGTCGCTTACGTCGCAAGGGAAGATGCTCTACAACGCCGGCGGACAAGTCATCACGATGGGCAAGAACATCGACCTCTATGCCGTATGGGAGCAGAGATGCACCGTTACCTACCACGAGAACATCGGTGCTTCCTCGAAGACCCGCCAAGAGCAGGGCTTTATCCACCGCGACTATACCCTACGCCGCTTCCGCGAGTTCCGCACAGACAAGCCCTCGTGGAGCCACATAGCAGACAATATGCAATTCCGCGGCTGGGCTACCGACCCCGAAGGCAAGGAGGTGTTCTTCGAAGACGGGGCGCAACTGCGACTGAGCGGCAATATCACGCTCTATGCGCAATGGGACAGGACATACACTATACGCTACTTCGCCAACGGAAGCGTCCGCACATCGGATTCTATACAAACAGCCACTGCGCGCTTTGGGCAAGCCTATACGCTCGTCAACTATTTCAATAATTGGGATCCGAAGAATGCTTCTCGCTATTTCATCGGTTGGGCAACCGACTACACACAAGCCAAAAACAAACAGGTAACCTACCTCAACAAACAGACTATCTACCCCACAGGCAATATGGACCTCATTGCCGTATGGTGTACGCCTGCTATCGGCGATACCGTCATCATCCGCCACTGGTCTCCAAGCAGCACTGCACCCAACCGTACAAGCCATATCATCGCAGAGAACGGACAAGGAACTATCGCGGATATGGGAGGGTTCACCACCTCTATCATCAACAAAAACACAAATGACATATGGGTGCTGGAAAGCAAAAACGCCTCTCAATTCTTCCTCAAGAACTACCTCACCGGTCATTATCTGTGTCGCCAAAGCGATGGTTCGCTCGCAATCGTGACAGAAAAGAGCAGCAGCAACGTATGGAATCTTGACGAAGATTATCGTATCTATTACCAAGGTACAGACGGGAAGCACTACCTTACTTATGACACCGAAAACTCCCTTTGGACGACATCCGCCGAACCCGCGGGTACTCTTGACTTGCTGACCGGCTCTATCGGGAAAAGAGAATACCTTAAGATGAATGACTTGGCATCCGCCGAAGAGTCATATCTTATCTACGACACGCTCAGCAAGCGCACCATTGAAGGTATAGCCTACCCATTGCCCGCCGCAGTTTATCAGAAAGACTCGGTAGGAAAGCAAGACTTGTCTCTACTATTTACAAAATACTACGAGGAAACATTCTATATACATGACAATTCCGGCAGTTGGAATCAGTTGATTGTAAGCCGACCAGATACCATCACTACCTTCTCCGCCACCACTCGTTTCCCCACGCAATCCGCTTTCACGCTCTCGCAGAAAGAGTCTGCAAAAAGCACAACTACACAAGGTAAAGTGGTTATCTCCGTTACGCCCAAAAATGTGCCGCTGGAAAACTACAAGGTGCAGGGCAAGTATGCAGACTATGTGGACTCCATCCTCTGCACGGTGAGCGTGGACACCATTCGATATACGCGCCGCGAGGCATTGATTCGTCGCACGAGTTATCTCTTTGACAACGACCATGTTACACTCCACTGCAAGAAAGCAGGGAGCGATGATGAATTGCACTCCGTCCATTTTGGCTACAACCAAACCGACACGACCTATCAAGGTATTGTGAGCGGGCACCACTTCCGCCAATGGGAGCGCTACTATTCGTACAACAACACCCGTATCACCTACATAGGCGATCCGCTCCAAGACCATGATTTGGCAGTGGACCTCACAAATACGGAGTCGTTCACGGTGCAGGCAGTGGACAACGCGACAGGTGCACCAGCCACTTGGCTGCGCATCCGTCTCCACAAAGATACCCTAAGCCTGCAAGCGACCCAGGAGAACACACTCGGCTTCGACCGCGCAGCACGGCTCATCATCACGCATTTCCATAAAGACGTAGAGAATGATGGCGGGGAACTGATGACCTCGTACAGCATCTCGGTTACGCAGTCATCGCGCTTCACCGATACCAACGGCGACCTGCTGGTGCGCAACAAGGGTATTGCCAACAATCAGTATGACGAGCGCGGGCTGCAACAAGTGCATACCCAAGAGCAGACGCTCTATTACATCCCGGGTGCTGACGAGTATATCTATCTCCACCCACGCGAGCGGCACATGCCCGGTTGGCAACTATGGTACGACTACGACAAACTGACGCGCATCCCCGACAGCATTGCCTCTTTCCCCGATGACTATATCTGCTATAAAGGGGAGAATAATCAGGCTGAGAACCTGCATACCATCGGCTCCGGCGAGTTCTCGCAAGGTATCTACGGTACGGCATGGGGGCAAACGAGAGTAGATATGGATGCCTTCTCCCCCGCCGCCCGTGTTCGGCTGCGCATCCCGAACAACTGGACAGGCGTACACCGCTTCGCCGGCGAGTTTGCTAACTACGCCGACTATGGCAGGGACTTCAATACACAGGTGCGAGACACGATATGGGATAAGACGCATAACAACTATACGCTCAATTACTATATCTACGAGCCCACTCTCTCTTATCGGCAGATATGGACGCTGATACATGCGGACTCAATGGCAGCGAAGATGGAGACCTGCCACGGACCGAAAGGACAATGGCTGGAAGACTACAACCTTATCGCGCCCGCGGAGCAGGGCGTAACGCTCACCAAAGCGTATCACGCACATAACTACTCGTACAAGAGCCAACTTTGCTATATCTACAAAGACGAGAACGGCTTCCATCGCGTGGGGGACACCACCGATGTGAACAACACGATGAAGGTGCACCGCATTGTGCAAGTGGGAGACAGGTACTATGAGATAGATCTCGGTTCCACCTACTGCTCATGGGACAAAGAGAACGACAATTTGCATTTGCCGCCCCTGAGCCAAGACAATCCATACTATCACTATGACGGCACCCATTCGGTAAAAATGACCCACATGCTATGCGCATATCCCGACGAACTAAGCATAACGGATGGTATCCAACAGGGCTACAAGATTGTGCGTTGGCAGGTAACCTTTATGCCGCAAAGCCAAGTAGGACCTTGGGCGGAAGACGAGAGCGGAGTGGCACTCATCAGCGACCAAAAGATTCAGGAGCACTATATCGTACTCTCGAAGCAGGACTTCGATTTTGACCAACATGAGCACGAGGAGCTAACCTACTACACCACTCCGCTCGGTTGGGAGGAGAGTTCCTCGGGGTTCTATTACCCTGCATCTTGCGGAATCAGCTCGGAAATAGGTTGTCGCGCAACGGGCTACCCTCACCGCGGCGAGTATGCTCTTTTGAATACCACAAAAGATATGGGTAAGAAAAACTATTTCGCCACTTTTGAGAATCGTTCGGGGGTAACAGAGGGCTATATGTTGATGACGGATGCACCGTCTCGTCCCGGCTTGATGACCATGCTCAATGTGGACAGACGACTTTGCTCGGGGCAAAAGATGTTCTGCTCGGCATGGATAGGCAACCTCAACAATGACAGCCGCACATACCCTTCATACGCCAACCCATCGCTCAAGTTTGAGATACGCGGACGGTACACGGGCGAGAGCGAATGGCATGGCGTTACGGAGTTTATGACAGGCGAGATTCAACGCAACAACACCATAGATAAAGACGGCTATGAGCAGGGCACTTGGTATCAAGTGAACTTCGAGATAGACATGACCAAAGACTACGACCACTACCAGATAGCCGTTTATGACTTTGCCCCCACCGGCATGGGTAACGACTTCGTGCTGGATGACATCGTCATCTATGCCAACGAAGTGCCGCTGGATGCTTACCAAGCCTCCACCGACTGCTCCTCAACCTTTGTGAAAACCATCGTGCGCATGGACTATGAGTCATCGAAAGAGGATAACTCGGGCGATACATTGTATTATCAGGTTTGGGACAACACGCGCGACACCGCCGTAGCGGTCTCTCCTGCCTATTGCGCCGCCAACGGGAAGACGCCAAGCAACGAGTACGGCACCGTTGCCATTCCCCAACGTAACATGCCCCCCGACGGCGCTATATTCAGTTCGCTTTCCGCCCTTATGGATAAATACGATGAAGACCCATCAACCTGTATGGGATTCGTCAAAGAAGAAGTCGGCAATATCGAAAATCCGGAGATTCGGGAGACTCGCTGGATACTATATATCGTACACGAGGCGGAGATGAACGCGGCACAAAACTACGAAGTGCGTGTAGCATACGGCGCAGAGGACCTGAGTAGCACCATCTGCGCACTACGTTCACCTCTCATTGTCAGAAATGCCTTCCAGCTGGCGATTGACGGCGAGCCGCAAGCCAACTTCGAGCCGACCACCTGCGGAAACGAAGAGTTCAACCTCTCGGTCAATGTGAACATGGTGGCAATCGACCCCGCCACCGGCAATCCCGTTACCCACACCGGTAAGGCGATGAACGATTGGCTGCTGCTGACCAATAGCGACGCAACCGAAGAAGACAACTTCGACTTGCATACATGGCGCTCTAAAGCCCTGCACCCCGACAGCACTGCCGGACACGGATACTTCTTCCAAGAGATAGAAGATGCACTCGTCTATGACCTCCGACGCGAAAGCGAGAGCAACCCCAACCGCTTCGTAACCGAGCTGGCAGCCATAGACATTAACCAATGCTCTGACAAGAAAGATTACCAGATTATCTACGACCTCTGCATGAGCGGAGAGTTGCTTTTGGGCAACCTGAACACGAGCATCTACCTCCGCCCGGGCAACCGCATACGCTATGCGGTGATGCCCATTGTGGGGAGCGTGTACGATGAGAACGGCAATCCGATAGACATGTGCTATACCCATTCTATCGTGAACATCACCGCACCGGAAGCCCCCGAACATACATTAAGCATCGGCCAAACCCCATCCGACCAACTGCCGGAGCAACTGCTCGACAAGCCCATACGCATCCGTTTGGGTCAGGGGCAAGCCCGCACGCAAACGATAGCACTGCCCATGCACGAGCGCAAAGGGGTGATCCTGCCCGATACGATCGCGCTTGCCTCGTCCACCGACCCCAATTTCCATCCCGACAAACACTGGTTTGCCTACGAGCCGGACAAGAAATACGACTTCTCGGGAGGTGCTACGGTGCCCTACTACAAGGAGACGGACGACACCTGCTATCTGACCCCCGTGGCGGCAGCCCTCTGCCCCGAAGGGAAGACCTTCTTCACGCCGCGCGCCGGCTATGAATATACCTTCCGCATTCCTTTGACATCGCTCAAAGGAACTTCCTCTGAATCGGCGAACACCTGCCCGGTAGGTACCTCTTACTTCACGCTCGCTATCACGCCTGACCACCTGCTGTGGACCCCGCAGCGCAATAGTCAAAACCGCTGGCAAGACGATGCCAACTGGACGGCGGTAGATGCCATGGGCAATCCGGTCAATGGTGCGAAAGGCATGGTGCCGCAATCGCACAGCAACGTCATTATCCCTGCGCTCCCCCACGACTCGCTCTACCCTATCATCTCTACCACGCCGGACAGCATCAACCGCTACGACCTTTTCTACCAAGCGGCTGCCTGCAACGCTATCTACTTCCAATCGGGCGCGAAACTCGGGCAACAGCAGTGGCTGGAATACCAAAAAGCCTTTGCCGACATCACGCTCACTGCCCAACGATGGTATATCGTCTCCACACCCATCCAAGAGACCTTCTCCGGCGATATGGCTTTCTACATCGACGGCTCCGATTCGCAGCCCTTTGCGCCCAAATCGGGCGAGACCAACCGCGCGTACAACACCTCGTATATCTCCACCTACAGCCGCAGTTACGAGATTTTCAACCCTGATGGCGGCACTTTCGACAACCCCGAAGCGACGGTGGCATCCACGGGTTGGAGCAACGTGCTCAACACCTTGGCAGATTCGCTCAAGACGGGACAAGCCTTCTCTATGATGCTTTGGCGCGGAGATGATGCGGCAACAGAGGCGACTATCCGACTGCCGAGACCCGACAATGCCTACTATTACTACTACGAGAACGGCACCCAATCGCCTTACTACGAGAACATCCCGCGCAACATGGCGAACATCGGCAAGTTGGCTTTTACCCCCGAAGCGAATGGCACGATGCAGATTACCCTGACAAACGCAACCGCATCTGAGTACTTTGCTTTCGGCAATCCGACCATGGCATATATCGACATGCGGAAACTATTAGCCGAAAACAGCAGCATTCTAAGCGGTACTTTCTATTACAAGAACGGCGACGCATGGAGCCCGCTCAGCACCACGTTGGAAAACTATGGTGTGCTCTCCCCGTTGGAGACTCAGCATTACTTCCTTGCCCCCACCGAAGGCGTGATGGTCAGGACTGCCGATAGAGCCGCGAAGGAGGAACTGACCATTACGCTCTCCGCCGACATGCTCACCATTCAGCCTTCTCAGAGCGCAGCTGCACCGAGCGGCAAACCCGCGCGCGTGCAAGCACGGAGTCAAGCGAGTGCACTGCTCACCCTCACAGCCTCCACGCCCTTCCGCTACGATGGCACCTACCGCTCCACCGTGCGCATCGGCGAGCACACGATGGCATCCAACGAGATAGTGGACGGGGAAGACCTGCTGCTCATGGCGTCCAATGCCGGCACGGAGGACAACGGCTATTTCACCACGCCGCTGAACCTATACGTCCTTGACCGTCAGCATGCCCTCTCGGTGGACATGCGACAACAACTCACCTCCCTGCCCCTGCTCTTCCAATACGGCAACGGCTACACGCCCGAGCACACCACGCGCCTGCAAGTGAACATCACGGGACAGTTCGCTGCCCCCGTCTATCTCTGCGACACGCTCCACCACACCACCACCTTGCTCCACGACGGTATGTTTATTGACATTGAGACCCCGCAAGCCAACACCTTGCGCTACTACCTCCTCTCGCAGGAAGAGAGCGACGAACGCCCCACAGAGCCGAATGTGCCCACCGATATGAACGATGGGGAGGCGGCGGAAACGGACATAGAGGTGCAACTCATATACGGTAACCAAGCAGTGAGCCTGCTCTGCAACTACCCCATGCAGCAAGTGTGTGCCTACGACCTCGCGGGGCGCATGGTTCAATCCCTATTTGTCAAGAACGAGCATACCGCTACCCTACCGCTGCCGGCAGGAGCATACCTCATAGATATCACCACCACGAAAGGAGTTCGTATATGCAAAATGATGCTTCAATAACACCCTTTGTTTTTTCTTCTACCTCTGCCTATCGCAGCGGCGGCGTGGCGGTCTCCACCCCGCGCATGTACGATGTGATGGGTAGGGATATTACGCCAATAGGGTACTATGGTAGCCATGAGGGCGCAAGCATTGCGGGGAGGCAAGAGGAAAGCTTCCTCACAGCGGACATGTACCTCAGCCAATGCGACCGAGCAGGGGTGGCACAGACACCCTACCAATACGCCACCATCGGTGCAGAACAACCCATCAATCGTCTGAACCGTCCGGGTGGCGGAACCGGCGTGATACCTAACCCCACTCCCGTAGGCGACTCTATCGGTTGCCTTCTCGTCCTCGCTATTGGCTACATCTTGGTGCGCTGCCGACGAAGATTGCGGAAATCGGGAACTTGACCCTCATGGGCGTCCATAATCCAGAAAATAGCGATTTTTTCGCTATTTTCTTGCACATCCGCAAATTTTATTGTACCTTTGCCGTCGATTTGGTAAAGCGTTACCAATCATAACATATTTTTATTAACAGCATTAGCTATTATTTCGCGTTTACCGAAAACCCGCCAAGTTTTAAGGAGATAAACAACAGAAGTAATAAGTTAAGGTGTCGCTATTAGGATACCTATACTCCAGATTTTAGTCTATGCTTACACCTAGTGTGAGTTTTTTACTGGAGTAAAAGGTCTCCTTGGCGGGTTACCTTGGTACGCGATAGAAAACTCGCACTTTTCTTATCGCATAGTGGATTGATAGCATTGCAAAATTTATCAATTCATGGCAAGCAAAGATTTATTGCTAGCAAAAAGCGCTAAGCAAGATGAGTTCTATACACAACTCACTGACATCGAAAAAGAACTTCGTCACTATACTGAACATTTTCGGGATAAAGTTGTATTCTGCAATTGTGACGACCCTTACGAAAGTAATTTCTTCAAATACTTTGCCCTAATGTTCAATAAATTAGGGCTAAAGAAACTGATTGCCACCTGCTATAACGGTTCGCCCGTTTCTGGTAATGAACTATTGCTTGACTTTGGTGATACAGTAGATGACCCAAAGAAAATTGCATACAAAGTAGAGATTACAGAGGTTATTGACGCCAACGGTGACGGAGCTATCAATTTAGCTGATATCCAATATCTTATGCAAAATGATAAGAATATTATTTCTATACTCAAAGGCAATGGCGATTTTCGCAGCGAGGAATGTGTAGAACTGCTCAAGCAAGCCGATGTTGTGGTGACGAATCCGCCATTCTCATTGTTTAGAGAGTATATTGCTCAATTAGTTGAATATGACAAAAAGTTTCTAGTAATAGGCAATCAAAATGCATTGACTTTCAAAGAAATATTCCCTCTTCTAAAAGATAATAAAATCTGGCTTGGATATAAGGCAGGTGATATGTCTTTTACAGTTCCGGCTCATTACGAAGCTAGAGAGACCAGATATTGGCAAGATGAAAATGGACAAAAATGGAGAAGCATGGGAAATATTTGTTGGTACACCAATTTAGATATTCCCAAAAGACACGAAAATCTGATTTTATACAAACAATGGAACACAGAGGAATATCCAAAGTATGATAATTACAACGCAATCAATGTTAATAAAGTCTCAGATATTCCTATTGACTATGATGGAGTAATGGGAGTTCCTATTACATTTCTTGACAAATACAATCCCGATCAGTTTGAGATTGTAGACGCTCGTACAATAGCTTTAACTGATCGACAAAAATTAAAACAGACGTTGCTCATTAAAGATGCAGATGGAGCTATCAAAGGTAAACCAACGTATGCAAGGATTTGCATTCGTCATAAAAAATAAATTCTAATACTATGCAAATCGAATTACATGAAATCACTATCCGTGAGTTGGCGAACGGGTATCAAGACAATGCCGAAGGTGGCGTAGTGGCTTTTGGAGGCAAACTGGATGTGCGCCCACCTTATCAACGCGAGTTCGTCTATAAAGACAAGCAGCGTGATGCAGTAATAACTACCGTCAATCAGGGCTTTCCACTCAACGTGATGTATTGGGCAGACAAAGGCGATGGCACATACGAAGTGATTGATGGTCAGCAACGTACCATCTCTATTTGCCAATATGTGAATGGCGATTTTAGTTATAACCTCAGTTATTTTCATAGCTTGCCATCCGATCAACGAGAGAAGTTTTTGGACTACAAACTCATGGTTTATATTTGCACAGGTACAGATAGCGAGAAGTTAGGGTGGTTCAAGACTATCAATATCGCAGGCGAGAAACTGACCGACCAAGAATTGCGCAACGCCGTTTATTGTGGTAGTTGGGTGAATGCTGCCAAAGTGTGCTTCAGCAAAAATGGTTGTGTTGCATATAAACTGGCAAGTGACTATCTCAATGGCAGTTGTATCCGTCAAGATTATTTGGAAACAGCCATCTCATGGATTAGCAAAGGGCGTATAGAGGAATATATGAGTAAACATCAAAACGACCCCAATGCCAACGAACTGTGGCTATATTTCACAACTGTCATTAACTGGGTGCAAACCGTCTTTCCAAAGAAACGCAAAGAGATGAAAGGGCAAGATTGGGGTGCGCTGTATGACCAGTTCCATAATCAAGCATGGGATACTGCTGCTTTGGAGGAGGAAATCGCACGATTGATGAAAGATAGCGATGTGAGCAACAAACGCGGTATCTATCCGTATGTATTGGACAGAAAGGAACATCACTTGAATATCCGTGCTTTTGATGACAACACCCGCCGCGAGATTTACGAAAAGCAACAGGGCATTTGCCCACATTGTGGCAAACACTTTGATATTGAGTTCATGGAAGCCGACCATATCACACCATGGTCAAAAGGCGGTCGCACCGTAGCAGAGAACTGCCAAATGCTCTGCCAAGAATGTAACCGCAGAAAGTCTGCAAAATAAATTTCCACGGACTTCTACGGACGCGAATATTGATGTTTATAAAAAGTCCGTGGGATGGAGGCAATAGGGCGATAAGGCGATAAGATAAATCCGCATAACCGAATGGAAAAGAGTTGGTTATGCGGATTGGTCGTTTGATTGAAGAAGAAAAAACAAAGAGATAGTATTTAGGGTTTTTAGGGTATATAGGGTAAATGAGTAAATACCCCAAATACCCTATTTACCCAAAATACCCACGAAGTATTTACAATAGACTTATGCTTTATTTGCTTACCATATATTCTATCTTCATCATAGGATAAGCAAGGGAGATGAATCGCATAGTTATCACATACTAATCACATAGTAATCACATAGTGAAGTGTAGGGCGTAGAGTGTAGAGTGTAGGGAATTTGGAAATATGCCTTGCCGATAAAAATAAGCGAGGGATGACCCTCGCTTATTCTATGCTTATAGGTTGCTTATCCTATGCTGATTAGTTATCTGCTTTCTCTGCTGCCAATGCCTTCTCGTAGCAAGCACGGCAGAGTGGTTCATAACTCTCTGTCTCACCAAGCAACACGCGCTTGTCGCTGCTGACAGTACGGTGGCTCACATACGCCAAGTCGCCGCAATGCACGCAGATAGCGTGGGTCTTATATACATCATCGGCAATAGCCATCAACGCTGGCATTGGTCCAAAGGGCACGCCCTTGAAGTCCATATCCAAACCCGCACATATCACACGAATACCGCGACGAGCCAACTCGTTGGCTACCTCTACGATACCCATATCGAAGAATTGTGCTTCGTCGATGCCGACAACATCCACATCGTTAGCCATCAATAGGATATTCTGACTGCTATCCACAGGTGTGGACTGGATAGCATTGCGGTCGTGACTGACCACTTCGGCTTCGCTATAGCGCACGTCTATTGCGGGCTTAAAGATTTCTACTTTCAGTTTGGCAAACTGTGCGCGTTTCATACGGCGGATAAGTTCTTCGGTCTTTCCCGAGAACATACTTCCGCAAACTACTTCAATACTTCCTTTGCGGAACTTTGGACCCTTTGTATCTAATTCGTTGAACATATTTTTAATATCGGTTATCGGATATCGGACGGCATAACATGCCTATCGGATATCGGTTTGTTTCTTAGATGATTGAGTCTGGCGTACGGACTTTAATCGGATTAACATTTTGGATATATCATAGATGTCTTTATAAGTGCGACTATATTGTTCCTCTGTAATATACTTTAGATCCCGTGCAATTTCTAACTGGCAATCCACTTCCATTAACGAACCGAAGGCTATATCTAAAAAATGGCATTGTTCTTTCACGGCACTACGCGATAGACCTTCTGCTATATTTGATGGCACAGATATCACAGAACGCTGAAGTTGATTTGCTAAAGCAAATTTTTCAATGTCTGGAAATTGTGCAATCATTTTATAGACGATGCTTACAAGTGCTTTCGAACGAATGTAAACATCTAATTTTTTATATGAATTATCCATATATTATCGTTTTATTCGATAGCGAAGTGTCCGATAGGCGCTTGCGCCGTCCGATAGCCCTTACGAAGGGCGTCCGTTATCCGATTCAGATGATGGTATGATGTCTTGTACCATCATTTGGATGGTGGTATAGTGGTTGAATGTGTTTTCGTTGAGTTCGTAGCAGATGTCCACAGCGTTGCCGTTTTGGATATACTCTGCCATGTCGGCACGCCCGAAAGCGATACCCGTGATGGCGTTTACCGTACCATCTTGATTAATCGTTCCATCTGTAACATCTAATCGTAAGTGTAGAGGACGAGGTTTTGAATCCTTAGAATCTTTTACCCCTCTTTTTCCCACTATGCGTGTATCGCGGTGATTGATAAGTTGGCGCGATACAAACAACGGACGCGGATTGCCAGGACCAAAGGGCTCCAAGTGGCGCAGCACACTGCGGAAGTGCGATGTGATATCACCGAGTGTAATTTCTGCTTCAATATCCAAGGTGGGTTGCAGTTGACTATCTAGGATATGGGTTGCCACATATGCATCAAAACGCTGCTTAAATTTAGGAAGGTCCTCTATATGCATGCTCAATCCAGCAGCAAACTTATGTCCGCCAAAGTTGGTGAGTAAGTCGCTGCATGAGTCAATTGCGGCATAGATGTCGAAGCCTCCTACTGAGCGCGCAGAACCAGAGATAATACCATCTTCACCTGCCGTCAGTACAATTGTTGGACGGTAATAAGTTTCGGTCAATCGTGATGCCACAATACCAACCACACCTTTGTGCCAATGGGGTGCATAGACTACTGTCGAATGGCGTTGAGCAAAGTTAGAATCGTCTTGCAATTGCTGCAATGCTTCTTTGGTGGTTTCTGTATCGCAGTCGCGACGGTCATCGTTGTGCTGATTGACTTCTTCGGCTTGTTGGTGTGCAAAAACTGGGTCGTCGGTGAGCAATAGTTTCACGGCTGCGCGCCCCGACTTCATACGTCCACACGCATTGATGCGTGGACCAATCTTATATACTAACTCATTGATTGTTATCTTCTTTGCCTCAATACCTGCCACTTGCATGATGGCGGATAAGCCCGTGAAAGGTTGGGTGTTGAGTTGCTTTATACCATAGTGCGCCAAGATTCGGTTTTCGCCTGTGATAGGCACGATATCCGAGGCGATGGACATAGCGAGCAACTGCAATAGTGGCAAAAGCCTCTCGCCTGATAGCCTAATAGCCTCATTGCCTTTCGCTTCAATTAAGTATCTTTGGGTATATGCTTGCGCGAATTTGAAACCGACACCGCAGCCTGAAAGGTCTTTGTATGGGTATGGGCAATCGCTGCGCTTCATATTCAGCACTGCTACAGCATTGGGTAACTCATCGCCAGGGGTATGGTGGTCGCAGACAATGACATCGATGCCTTTGCTATTGGCGTAGGCGATTTTCTCAACGGCCTTGATACCGCAGTCAAGCGTGATAATCAGATTACACCCTTGCGCTACTGCGTAGTCTATACCTTGCGTGGATACGCCATAACCCTCGGTATATCTATCGGGAATATAGTAGTCTATGCAAGAGGTTAAAGGCAAAAGGAAACGATACATGAGCGTCACGGCCGTGGTACCATCAACATCGTAGTCTCCGTAGATGAGGATTTTTTCGCCTTGTGTGATGGCTTGGTGCAAACGCTCCACAGCTTTATCCATATCCTTCATGAGGAAAGGGTCGTGCAGTTTATCAAGTGAAGGGCGTACAAAAGCGCGTGCCTCATCGGCTGTTTGTATGCCACGCACCACCAACATACGCGCTTCAGAGGAACTGATATTCAGTTCTTTCTCTAACTGCTTTTGCGTTTCTTGCTCCAAAACCGTTAGACATCGTATATTCCAATTATAGGTCATCGTTCAAATTTGCTGCAAAGGTAATGAAAATTTGTGATTTTACAAAATGAATATGATAAATATCATATATATTCTGCTTTAATCCGCAATTTTATAACATGTTACCTGTATAAGCAGTCTTTTTCTTTTTGACTTGAGAAATGCTTTCATTTTTATTAATATCTTCAATATCAATGATTCGACTTATCTTAAATGTTCTTCTTTCGTTTCTAGTATGGCAGAAAGCTTCAATATATTCGTTATCATCACCAAATTCATAAGAATAGCAAATCTCACTAATTTGCCTAACAGAAGATTCCCCATTAGGTTTAATATATTTAATAGTTATGGTATCGCCATTTGTGATAGCCTTATGCAAATATTCTTGAATTATATTATTCATCATTTGTTGCTGTGTAGAAAATCGTGTAATGTTAATGTATTTATTCTCATACCCTTGGCTTTTAATTGTAAACCATTATCCGAAGTGATAAGGATAGGGTTCTGGTTTTTGTATTTTAATGCAATAGACAAAATCATATTGTCAGGATTTTTTCTATTAAAATCTACTGGTAGATATTCCATATCTGCACATTCCATTCTAATATGATGTCCATCGAAACTTCGATTGAGATATCTGAGAGCTAATTCTGCATTGCCTTTTTTTGAATCATCTAAAGTTACTTTGAGTTTATCCAGTTCATCTACGACTTTTGCAGATATTATAATTTGCATATTTGGATTGATACGATTCAGTATATCTGGACAATCTACAAAAACATTTGTATCTATAATAAATGTTTCTTGATTGATATTTTCAACAAAACAATTATTTTCTGTATACATAACGAGATGACCTAATGGTAACTCTTTGTGAGAATGTTGTTTAATATAGTCACGATTACCAACAATATAAAGCGTTGAACGGGCGCGAGTAACTGCAACATTAACAAGGTTTGGTACACTGATATCAATCCATTTTATTAGTCGTTCTGGTGAATTGTTTGTGATCACCAAAGAATAAATAATCACATCTCTTTCATCGCCCTGAAACTTGTGAACCGTATCTGCTACTATTCTGCTGCGTAATTCGTCGGGGATTTGAGCATTGATTTCTTCTATTTGATGCTTAAATGGTGAAATGATACCAATAGTAATGTCCTTGTGCTTTTCAGCGAGTTCTACAGCAATAGAAAGTGATTTTTCAACTTCTTCCTTATTAACTTTTCGGATATTATTTTGTTGTTCGCCAACAACATCAACCCATATGATACCCTTATGAGATAAATGATTCTTTTGTGAGTTTGTACATACCTTCAAAGGACGACCTAATCGTTTCTGGTAGAACATTTCATTAGAATAACCTATGATTTGTGGATGACATCTATAGTGGTTATCTAAAACTATCTGTCTATTATTAATATTCGCACTAGTTATCAAGTCATGGCAATAATCCCATAAAGAATAACTTGCATACCGAATAAATGTATTTTCACTAAGTGACAAATGTTCTTTGATAGCCATCTCTTCGCTTGTTGTAATAGAAGTGATATGTTTTAATTGCAACGGATCTCCAATTACGACAAGTTGTTTGGCTCGATAAATTAATGGCAACGCAGATGCGACATCGCATTGTGAAGCCTCATCTATAATAACAATATCAAAGAGATTTTCTTGTAATGGGAAAGCACTTTTCACTGATAAACTAGTGACGCTATTAATATTGAATATATTAATAAAATTATATGCATTTTTCGTAAACTCTTCTAATTCCTCGTCCTTCCAAGGTATTTGGTCTGGAAAATAATTTTTGTATTTAGCAATTATATTTGCTGAATCTTTTTGATTTAGTCGTAACTTTATCAACTCAGTAACTAAGTCTGCACCGATTGAAGAGATATACTTTTTTGCACTCTCAATAATTTCAATCAACTGTTCTTGAGATTTGTTTTGAGAAATCTCTTTTATATTTTCTAAGACAGTATGAATCTTCTCATTAATCTCTTGTTCCGCACTTTTAAATCTAGCACATTCAATCTCAAATCGTGAACAAATCAAATGTCTATTCTTTCGATATTCAAGTATGCGATTAATCCAATTTTGTTCTATTGTACAACATTGAATTAATTGATTATAGTTATATACATCACATAAATGCTCTGTACCAATCTCATTTTCTATGTGATTTGTAATTTTTGTAGGAAGTAACGATAAATCTTCCTGAAAACGTTGCGAGAATTTCTTCTTCAAAAATAAATTAAAGAAAATCCTCTTTATAATAAAGGAATAAGTATAAAGTGTATTTGTCAATTTGCTAATATTATTGGCTGTCTTGTCCCAATTGTATTTGTTAGACTCTGCACTTTCGGCTATTTCCGTATTTTCTTCGCGTAAATTCTCAAGAGATAGGTGATACTCTTTTTCTATTTGAGTAAAATGATTGACTAATTGCCTTAATGAATTTTCCAAATCAAGTCTTAAATCAGTTAGTTGAATTACTTCTCCAAGTACTTGGCGTGTTTCGGAAATTAGTTTACATTGTTTGTCATACTCTTCACGTATTGATGTTAAGTATACTGGATCATAATCATTGTTTTTAATTTTTTCATCATAGCTATCCAGTGTGGGCAACAATTTTGAGGTTATTAGATCTCGAGAACCAAATCGTAGAAAATATTGGTGAGAATCTATATTGTCGAAACGCTCCTGAATATTGTTTACAGCCTTGTTGTTTTTGCTTGCTACGAGTACAGATTTGCCATGCAATAGCGCATTAGCAAGCAGATTGACAATCATCTGTGTTTTACCCGTGCCAGGAGGACCTGTGATGACAGAAAGTTTACTATTTAGTGCAGTTGCAATCGCCTGTCGCTGACTATAATCTATATCAACAACATTAATAATTGCGTCTTCATGAATGGAACCGATATCATTTTTTTTAATACTTCCTGTTAAAAAATCTAACATCAGTCCTGAAGGTTTCTTATGAAATAAACTTTTTAACTCTGAATTTATTTGTGCAAAGACTGGTGCTTCAGATGAAAGAGTTAATGATAAATAAGAATGCAATGAAACATTATGTCCGATAGCATCTTGCAGTATTGACTCAAGATCAGATAATGTAGTTTCTTTGTTTGTTAATATCTCGGTTAAGACTTGAATGATGTTTTCCGTCAATTCTAAATTGTCAGCAATGTCAGCGTTTATAGAAAACATTGCCAAATTGACAGAAATAAATTGTTCCTCAATGTTAATGTCCTTTAAATCCGTATAAGGATATATATATTCAAATAAGCGATAGCGAGTATCATCTATGTTTATGCTTAATCCAATATTTAAGTGTTTTGGCCATTTCGTAATTGAGGGGTTTAAATTTCTTGTAAATATAGTTTCAAACTGAGGATTGTCACATATATCAATGTTGAATTTAACTTTGTGAGTGTTATTATATTCTTCTTCCAATGTATACGGATAATAGAATTCTTCGCCAATACCAGCAGATTTCATTCTTTCTAATGAAATAACTGCCCGATAGAAAGCGAGAGCATTTTCAGTTAAAGAATTACAAGAAGGTAAATCTTTGATGACCCTTTTTAGTAAAGTGTTAAAATGCGTGTCATTATCTTTATTTCTATAGAATTCAACTTTGATAATCTCAGGAGTATTTGAGAGAATTTTAAATGTCATCATACTGATTGTTCCTCTTGTACGCAAAAATCCCTCTTGTTTACTTATCAAATCATTTTCAGTAATGTTAAATAGTTTCGCAAATTCGGCTATTCTAGAAGCCCCTATATTTTGTGGTCCTACACAAAAGAAGAATTGGTCAAATGTTATTTCGTTTTGTATCAATAAAGATAGCTTTTTAAGATCAATAGTGTCAATATCTAAAATGTTGGAAAAGAAATGTAATACAATGTCGGTATTGATAGTATGGATATCTGATGAATTAACATTATCAATTAATTTGTTGACTAATTTGATAGTTGGTCGCGCTGAATATTTCTGTATATGTTCTTTTGCTCGATGAAGAGCAATAGTTGATGGCTCTATGAGAATGATATTCGAAATAGAGGGTTCAATGCCTCTTTGACGCATATAATCATAGAAGCACATGGTTGCCAGTGCTTGTCCACAACCCCAGTCTATAATTGTTATGTTTTTTGAAAAGAACTCTTCACAATTTTGGATTGTGTCAAGAGCTGCATAAATTTTTTCTCGGTGCATAATACCATATGCACTAATATATTGTGCTAACTCATCTTCATTAGAAAGTAATTTGAGACCATGCTTTAGTCCTATCCATGGATTATCTCTCCTTTCTATAGGAACATTATTTTTTGCCAAGTTTATAATTTTATCGAATGTAATATCCGATATATTATCCAATCCTTCCAAATAATTCATATTATCTTCCTGTTATTGTTTCACCATTTGGATTTTGTTTACTATTCCGATAGTTTTGCAATGCGATTTCTTTACTTGTGTTCGCATAGCAATATTCACAAAGATGTGGGCAAGTATTGTATTCTCCTATGTCCTTACTGTTAATGCAACCACAGAATTGGCGTTGTCCCTTATCTTGATTGTTGCCATGTATTGCATATTTTCCATTAGGTAGTACAATTGCATCTTTTGGTAAGGGAGCTATCTCTCCAAATATATCGGGAGAAGGCATCTCGCATAGTTTAACCTTCAAGAAATTCATTAATATTGGATCGTTATATGCAAAACGTATTATCAAACTATCATCTATACAACGATTGTGTTCTATGCCCTCAAAATGATATTTCTCTCCGCATGTGGCTAATTGATAATTCCATTTCTTATTGAGTTCAATCAGCCCTTTTACGAATTCACCCATTCCTCCCTCTGTCCAATCAATATAATGTATATTGTTCTTCTCTAAGTTACTTTTGACTTTTCGATAGGATATAATATCTGCGAAACTAAATACTAATTTGTCCGTATATCCATATAATTGGTCTCCTATATATTCTATCTTTTTAAGAAGAGAATGACTACTAATCTCTCTCGTTAAAATCAGTGGATCAAATCGCCAAATGACATGTCCTCTACCTAATTTATCAACTAACTGCTTAAATGTTTTAATACGAAAGTGCAGAGGTGGAACTCCCTGCTCCAATTTTTCTGATTCGTAATCATTCAGAGAAAATTGTATATAACAGTTAATATTCTTCTCGCGCAAATAGCCTAAATACGGTAATAGCGGTGCAGGATTCTTTGACCAAAAAACAATAAAACGAGTATTCGCGTATGAAATATAACTTTTAACTCCGTTAAACGGATTAGTCCAAGCTGAATAACCTTTTTTTAATCGGTCAAAAAACCAGTCTGTATAAAAAGCAGGAATATCTGTACTTCTACTTGCAGATATAATGATTGGTGCTTGTGCTTCCACCACCTCGCCATTTTCACGTTGTATTTGTATTTTATCCCATGCCATTTTAATATAATGCTATTATGACTATGTTTAGTAGGATATTTATTAACGATTTGAAACTTAACGGATGCGCCTTATCCTGCTATTGATTATAAACTTTGATTACACATCTTACTAAAAAGTATTTTTTGTAATTTTGAGTTATTAGGTTGTTGCTTGGTTCATCTTTGGTTTTTCCTTGATCTTTTGCCCAAAGCAGCTAGAGAAGGTTAACGGAAAGGAATCTTAACAAAAGTACTATTTTGCCGTTGTTGCTCTATCGGAATTGTCTCGGTTTTCCCTCGGCGCTCGGTCGGTAGGTATAACCAACGGCAAATAGAAAAAATCTTAAAAAAAGTATATGCTATGAGTGTTTAGTGATGAGCCATTTACCCTCTTTTCGTCCGCCTATTCGTTCTAAAACTCCCATTTTTTTGAGGATAGATAGTTCTCGTTTGATGGTAATCTCTGATACTTGTATCTTTTGTATCATTTGCGAAATGGTTATTGTATCATCTTCACGAATCAAATCCAAGATAATTTGCTGTCTATCTGTTAGTTGTTTTGTATCATCTTTTGTATCATTTGCTTCAGTCGAAGCATTGAACGCTGCTATTTCAGCAGACAGATTATGTTGATGGATACGCAACATGGTATCCACAAATATATCTTCGTTATCTTGTTCGCGGGTATCAATTAGGGCTTGAATATATTCTGCCTTTTGCTCTTTAAGTACCTTGACAGGAATGAGATTGTACTCCCATTGCAGCATATTCATCACCAGTCGTGCCATTCTGCCATTTCCGTCTGCCCATGGATGAATAGTTACCAGTCTATAATGTGCTAATAAACTCAGACGATAGGCGGACAACATGTCTTCCGCTGTGACTTGTTTTCGTTCGTTATTAAGCCATTGGCAGAACTCTTGTAAAGCTTGTGGCACTTTAGCAAACGCCATGTATGAGCGTCCTCCAAAACCTGCGGTGACATTGAGCAGTCGCAAGTCGCCTGCTGCCGAAGAGAATGAGCCCATGGGTGTATTGTATGTAGAACCCGTATGCTCCATGAGGCAGGCAGAGAGGTCGCATAACATTTTTACCGAATAGGGTGTGTGTGCTGTGGCTTGTTCTTGGGCAATTTCGTATGCGTGCTTGAGGTCGAGGTTCATCATTTGTTCCTGCAGGGTGCGCCCTGGTGCAGTGATACCCTCATCAAAGAGCAACTGGTTTTCTATTTCGGTAACAGTAGATCCCTCGATAGCAGTAGAGTGCGTGATGAGTGAGTACAAGTAAAATTTCTTGTAATCAATCTGTTCGGGAATCCCCAGACGGATATATTCTTGTATTATGGACAAGAAAGTGCTCATTACTCTACATTTTCGGCTGCAAAGGTACAACAAAAAATGCACATTTGCAAGTGAATTAAGCAAAAGTTCACTTTTGGGCGAAAAATCACTTGCAAATGGAGCGTATTGAGCAAAGTTATGAAGGGTATGTTTTTTACAACAACTCAAACAACTTAAATCAACAACATCAGCGCGAGAAACGAATAATCGTTCGACCAACGGGAGATAAGAACATATCTCGCGCTAAAGGAATGACACGGCGAGTACGCCGTGAGTGAAACAAAGATGGGATATAGAAGAGCCTTAGATGTGATAGAGATGTGCGCTTATCAACCCGTTATGAACCCGTCATGAACCCGTAATTGATCGCTGACTGGTGGGGGAGTAAAGACTATATGAACAACAAGAATTACTTAAATAGGGAAATTATTTCTATAGTTTTACTTCTTGAGTTCAAATTGGTCCACGTCTTTCCAAAGAGGCAAGACTTCTCGGAAATGGTGAAGTGCGTCAATATCAAAATCAGCAATCTTTGTGCCTTCTTCATTGTCTGCAAAAGACACAATCGGTTGCAAACGTGTATCATAAGCCACCGAATGACCATTATAGTGCAAGCCCATGCCATCATCGCCTACGCAATTCACCGCCGCGATGTAGCATTGGTTTTCTGTAGCACGAGCAGCCACCAAGGCATCCCAATACTGCACACGCACCTCTGGCCAGTTAGCCACCACCAGAATCACATCATAATCGCTGCCCGACTGATTACGTGCCCAAGCGGGGAAACGCAAATCGTAGCAAACGAGCAATAGGAATTTTACACCCTTATACTCAAAGATATGGCGCTCATGGGCTGGTTGGAAGAAGAGGTCCTCACCGCCGTGAGCATACAAATGGCGTTTGTCTTGGATAAACAGCCTACCCCCGTCCCCTCCCTGAAGGGAAGGGAGATTAGAGCCACCCTCTAATTCCTCCCTATTTGGATAGACAGAATGAGGGGTAATCATGAAGCCGCGGTTGCGGAGTTTCGCTTGGAAATGGGACGGCATTTCGCCTATTGGACGCCCTGAAGGGCTATGGGACGCTGCGCTATTGGATATTGGCATGCAAATAAACGAGCTTACAATTGCTACGCCACTCTTGTCCGCTACTGCTTGCAAGCGGCGGATAATCTCGCCGTCCATCGTTTCTGCCAGTTCGGGATGATCCGTTAAGCACCCCACGGAACCACGAGTTCCGTCGGGGACCCCGCAGCAAAAGCCCGTGGCGAACATTTCAGGCAGTACCGCCACATCGGCTTTGCCAGCCAATGCAGCGATATGTTCTTCCGCCATGCGCAGATTCGTTTCCTTGTCTGCCCACGCGATGGAGTATTGTAGCAGTGCTACTCTCATTTCTTCTTCTCTGCTGTGGTAGCAGGTTTGCCTATGGCTTCGCGCATGGTAGTGTCGGCTTGGATATTCTGCATACGATAGTAATCCATAATACCTAAATTACCATTGCGGAAAGCATCTGCCATGGCTTGTGGCACCAGTGCCTCTGCCTCAATCACTTTTGCACGCGCCTCTTGTGCCTTCGCTTTCATCTCTTGCTCGTTGGCAATAGCCATAGCACGACGCTCCTCTGCCTTCGCTTGAGCGATATTCTTGTCCGCCTCTGCCTGATCCATCTGCAATTGCGCACCGATGTTCTTACCTACATCAATGTCCGCAATATCAATACTCAAAATCTCAAATGCTGTACCTGCATCCAAACCTTTTGAGAGCACCAATTTTGAGATGCTATCTGGGTTCTCCAGCACCAGTTTGTGGCTTTCAGCCGAACCGATAGAAGATACGATACCCTCACCAACGCGAGCCAAAACTGTATCTTCTCCAGCACCACCGACCAATTGCTTGATGTTCGCACGCACGGTCACACGCGCTTTGGCAATCAACTGAATACCATCCTTCGCCACGGCGGTCACAGGTGGAGTATCAATCACGCGAGGGTTAACGGACATTTGTACCGCCTCGAACACATCACGACCTGCGAGGTCGATAGCAGTAGCCATCTGGAAAGAGAGTTGCATATTCGCTTTGCTGGCACTCACCAGTGCATGCACCACGCGCTCGATATGTCCGCCCGCGAGGAAGTGCGCCTCTAGTCCGTCGCGCTTCACATCGGTCAGACCTGCCTTATGTGCTTCAATCAGGCAGTTCACAATACGTGTTGGTGGCACCTTACGGATACGCATCAAGAAGAGTTGCACCAACGATACATGTACACCACTCACTACTGCGTTAATCCACAGCATGAAAGGTACATAGTAGAAGAAAATAATCACGAGGATGGCCATTATTGCCACCAGTACCCATTGTAAAATACCAAATGTCTCCATATTGTTTTAGTTTAAAGATTATAGTTTAAAGTTTAAAGGCAAGGGTTATTTTTGTAACTCTTCCATGTGTTTGCCAGCAGAAGGCATATCTACGCCACCTTCGATTTTGGTATCAAGTGCCATCTTATCCATAGCTTTGCTCTTGACAAACACCCACACGGCAATGCCGCAAAGCACCACGCATGCTGCCAATGTCACATGACCAGCCCACGCCCATAGGGCTACTAACTTGACATATGCAATCACTACAGCAGCTATCAGACTGACTAAACCAAAGATACCTGCTACACCAAAACCAGGCAAGAGAAATATCTCTGCCAATAAGAGTCCAACACCAAAGAGGACAAGAATAATCGTCAAAATCAAATATGTCATAGCGTCAAATATTTTATGGCCGCAAAGGTACAAAAAATAATACATATATGCAAAATATACTTAAAAAAAAGACTTTTGGTGTTGTTTTTTGTTTATTGTGTACTGTCCAACAGCAAATGCAATTTGTGTGCAAAGTTAGTAAAAACTCGTTGGCGGAATTAAAAAAAGTGTTCTTTGGCATAGTTGTCCATTGAAATGTCAATGGGGGCAGAAGCGTATATTGAAGAGCTTGTCAATATGTCCGCTACGGATCATCTCTTGAGTCGGGAGATGGTGCATGGTGGGCGAGTCGATGAGCGCAATCGTGTCACATAGCGACTGGGCAATATCCAGTTCGTGGGTGGAGAAGATGATGCACTTGTTTTCCTGATGTGCCAAATCGGCCAGCAAATGGCATAGTTCATATCGGTTGGGCATGTCCAAAAACGACGTGGGTTCATCGAGCAAGATGATAGGCGTCTGTTGAGCCAATGCGCGGGCAATCATCACGCGCTGACACTCGCCATCCGACATCTTGTCCATCGTGCGGAAGGCATAAGAAGCCATACCCACTTTCTCCAAAGATTGCATAACAATCGCCTCATCTTCTGCTTGCATACGACCTATCCAATTGGTGTAAGGAGCCCTACCAAGAGCCACCACATCGCGGCACGAGAGATTAGCGATGCGGATACGTTCGGTATTCACGAAAGCCACCTGCTGCGCCAGTTGCTGCGGAGTAATCTGCTGAATATCGGTGCCATTGATGAGAATAGTGCCATGTTTGAGTGGTTCGGAACCAATGATTGCACGCAGCAATGTGGATTTACCTGTGCCATTGCGACCGATGAGCGCAGTGGTTGTACCACAAGTGAAAGTGGTGGATACATTGTCTAATAGCAGGTGATGAGCGTCGTATCCGAGGGATATGTTTTGGAGTTGGATCATCTTCTATGAGCGATTAAGCGATGAGGTGATGAGGCGATGAGGTGATGAGGTGATGAGGCGATTAGGTGATAGGGCAATTAGGCGATGGATTTATTGCGGATGACTACCCAAATGACGATTGGGATGCCGAGTAGGGCGGTGATGGTGTTGATAGGCAGTGTGAGCCATTTGGAGATAATATCGCAGCCGAGCAAGACCACAGCTCCACACAAGGCAGTGGCAGGCAGTAGGATACGATGGTCGGCATTGCAGAAGAGCATACGAGCAATATGGGGGATAGCCAATCCCACAAAACCGATAGGACCACAGAAAGCCGTCACTGTACCTGCCAACAAGGTGGTGGAAAGGAATATCAGATAACGCGAACGACGGACATTCAGTCCCATGGTGCGGGCATATTGTTCGCCGAGAAGGAGGAGGTTTAGCGGTTTGATAACTGCCACCGAAACGACCAAACCTATTAATACCGCAGGCAAGAGCAGCATGAGTTGGCTACTCGTGACATCTCCCAACGAACCCATAGTCCAGATAACAAAGGACTTGAGCGCTTCCTCATTGCTCAGATATTGCAGAATCTGCACCACCGCACTCAGGCCAGAAGAAATCATCATACCCAGAATGAGGATGACCATGATGTCTTTGATTCGGGTACTGACCGAGGCAATAAAAGCAAGAATCAATGCTGCGCCTAACCACGCTGCACCAGCAGTGCCGATAGAGGAGATGGTGCTGTTGGTTGCAATCCCAAACAGAGGCATACCCAAAATGAAGATAGCCACGCCCAAACTGGCACCCGAACTGATACCTAACACATAGGGGCCTGCCAAGGGGTTGCGGAAAAGCGTCTGCATCTGCAAACCGCTGACCGATAGTGCTACGCCCGCCAAGACCGCTACAACGGCTTTGATGAGGCGAATATCCAACACGATGAGGCGCGTGGCAGCGTCCACATCTCCGCCAAAGAGGGCACCCAAAATATCACGGAGCGGGATATGAACAGAACCGATCAGCAGGTCAAGTACAAACAGAATGACCAGCAGGAGAGATAGGGCGATGAATAAGGTGGTAGAACGCTGCTTCATGTTATTCTATTTTTCGATAATAGACAAATTCTTCGGAGACTAATTCGGGGTGAAAGATCTTGATTAAATCGCGCAAAATGACATCTGGATGCACTACGCCCGATTCCCAATAGTCGTTGCCTCCACCAGCAACCCTGCGTTTGTCGCAATTGTACACTTCGCCGCGTTGCACACAGGGCATCTGGGCGAACTTAGGCAACTGACGGCACAACTCATCAAGGGAATTGATATTCTCCACATGCAACCATATATCCGCCTGGGTGGTCAGCAGGGCTGCCTGCTCTAAATCTATCGGCAGGGAGTGATTGGAGGTGTTTTGCTGATAAATATAATCGCCCCCCGCGTCCGCAATCAGTCGTGCGATATAACTGGTGGTGGATGGCATAAACCACGAGTCGGCGTATGGTGTGTTGAGCATTACTTTGGGAGCAGGAGTCTGTGCGGCAGCAACCATGGACTTTAGTTGCTCATAGCGTTGGGGAAGTTCAGCAAAATAGGTTAGCCCCTGTTGGCGGAGCCCAACTATTTCGGCAAGTGCGATAAGCCATTCTGCTTTGCCCAGTGGGTCTTCCTCCACATATTCGCCAATATAGATATACGGAATGCCCAATTCATCGAGTTTGGACTCCATCGTACATGCACCCGTGACACCATAGAGCAGCACGATATCGGGTTGCTGCGCCACGAGCAATTCGAAATTCATATTGCCGTCATATCCCACATCGGCGATAGTGCGTTGATGAGCCACCACATAGGGATTGGTGATGAAGTTCTTGCCCGATACGCCCACCACGCTCTCTACGGCTCCTATGGCATCCAGCATGGCGATATGGCTGGATGACATACACACCACTCGCTTGGCATCGCCTTGCAGCACTTGACCACGGAAACCATTGGGGGCCTTCTCGCCTCCACGAGCGATAAAGAGCATCGTCTCTACATTGTTGGCACTCTGCCACGGATTAGTCACTCGGATGATAGTGCTCTGTTTGCCTTCTGCACCGACAATGCGAAAACCTATGGCGTATGTGGGGGTGTAAACCGCTATATTATAATCATCTATATTGCCCGATGAAGTACACGAACACATGCACCACACGATGGCGCAGAGAATAAAAATATGTGTTAATCGCTTTTTCATAAAAGGTTATTCTTCAATATTCAAGTCGCGCGCATGAGAAATCTCGGTGGAGATCTCGCCTATCCACCCACATTGCTGGTGTACACCCGTATAGACACGCACGAAGTCGGCACATGGCAAGTGAACAGGCTCGCCTTCGGCGGTAACTGCCCAAGCGATGTCAAACGAACAGCGGCTGATACTATCATTAGGATGGCTGTCTGCATAGCCATAATCGTATGCTGTTTGCACCCACATATTGCCTTTCCCGCTCTTGTCCACAGCATTATTGGGCAATCGAGTGCCCGAGAAAGTGAGTGTAGTATCGGTGAGCCAAAGCGGGAAATAGTCTTGCGTGTGGAAAGTGTTCTTATGCATATACCCTTGCTCGCCTTGGTTGTTGTGCCACAAAACATAGGTGGTATCGGTGAGAGAGTTCTTTATGTCGGGCTGCGGCGTGTGAGTAGCAGGGGTGCGGTGGTAGGTAAGGGAGTATTGGTGTATGGTGGCAGAGTGGGTGTGTTCGCTACCCGCAAGTTCGTAGAAGGGGTCATCAGGCAGACCATTTTGATTCACATCTATACTGATCATCACTATTCCTGGTTCGCTACTGCCACTCTTATTGCTTGATGAAGAGTAGAAAGCATTGCCTTCTATGATGAAATCGGGTAAATTAGGGGTATTCACTACGGAGTGGTCGAAAGCAAAAGTCACATATCCACCCCACCCACCGAGCGATATTAGACCACGGTTAGTGCCTGCAATGGCGTCTTCTGCCTTACGAAGCATGGTTTGATAAGTGTCGCCCTCTTCGTATTCGGGCATGGTGTTGATAAACTGCCCAGGAGCAGGGTTATATTCCAATACGCGCGAGATATACGGAGAATAAGCAACTTGCTCATCCCATACCACCACCTTGAATTGGTGCGTGACAGGGTTCTGTTGGTCGATGATGTTCAATCGGAAGAAGTATGTGCCAGTGTCCTTTTGGCAGAAGATAAGATTACGCTCAGTGGAAAAAAGTATTTCGTCTTGGCTCTTGGCTCCTTGTTCCTTGCTCTCGCAAAGCCACCACTCATATGCTTCACCCTCATACTCAGGATGAAGGATTAGGGTGCGCATACGCTCAATGGTATAGGTGTCATCTATACCAAGACCTACCATGGGTATTTCGGGCTGCTCGCAACTAACGATAGACAAAGCACATATGAGCAGGGATATCACCCGTGCGCACAGACCATTTGCGTTTGCCTTCGCGTGAGTAGCAATGTAATTGACCACTTGAGACATAGTTTTTTGCATCTGTAACATATATATCACCATTATAAGGATTGACTTGTATGCCGTAAGGAATCTTGATGTTTTTCTCGGTTCCATCGGTAATGAGAGATGAGCCTACCCACATCCCCTCCCTAAATGCACCCCATGACGCAAGCGTCATCGGGGACCCCGCTAAGGGAAGGGAGTCTTTAATATTGAGGACTCCATACGTGATGGTGTTGGACATTGTTTGCTCGTTCCAATGCGAACCGTAGTAGTACATACTATCGCCGACTATTACCATTTCGCTTGCTGCTGGCGCATTGGCAATTGACAATTGGCTGTTGGTCGCAGGCGAGAAACAAATGAGTTGTGGTTGAACATCTTTGTAGTCTCCCCGAGATGTGATCCACAAGTGATTGTATTGGTCTTTGCGCAAGCGGTGAGGATTGAGGCAAACAGGAATTTTCTGCACTTGACGGAAGTCTTTAAGGGAGATGACAGACATCGTAGAATCGTAGTCTGGCGCCCTATATCCACCCGAATTCACCACATAAATATGCTCATTATATACCACCAATTCTTCGGGTTGATAACCTACAGTTACCTTGCGAGTGATTTCCAAGGTAGCAGTATCCACTTCGAAGACAGCCCCTAATTGGGCGTTGGGGTCGATACTAACAGGACCTACATACGAACTGACATATGCTTTCCCCTCGTGAAAACAGATGTATCGGCAATTAGGTATATCCACTTGACCGATACGGCGACAGGTACGGGCATCCATCACTTCTACTTTGTGCGAGCAGTTGATGACTGCATAAAGTCGGTTGCCATATATCTGAATATCATTGCCCACATCACCTAACTCTTTCACCACATTCGGATTGCGCTCGCCATAGATATTGCGAATATAACAACCGTTGCAGAAATCAAGGTAGTCAATAGTAGCTTTGTTGCTGCCCATATTCCCCTCGTTGAGTAGGTACATACCAATGGGTTCGTTAGGTGCAAAACTGCTCAATTCTCTCGATTCCATCGGCAAAACCTCGTACTCAGATGGGTAGGTAATTTCATCGCTACGACAGGAGGTCAGCAGCAAGATGGCAGTGACTATTATGCATAGCAACAAACTACGCTTGATAGTTTTATCAAGCATATACGCGTTGGCGTACCTACAATCATATGGAAAACTACTTGTCATGTCTAAGCCCTATTCCTCGAGAGCGTTCAACGAATGCATGCAGCAGGTCTTCTGACTTATTGCTCGTTTGTTCAGCCTTCCCAGCTTGTCAGTTGATAGTTGACAATTGACAGTTAGCCAGTGACTTAGATACGAAACAAACGATATTGCAAATCACAGCAGCGGGTCTGTGCCAGAAT
>CAMEKM010000014.1 GCA_945921355.1 uncultured Bacteroidales bacterium | reverse complement strand
TGACCTATTGACGAGTACATACTTAAAAACAGCCTAAAAAATGACCTATAGACCTAATTTTGAGATAAATATTCTTGGTAATGAAGAGAATATCGAAAAAGGATATGATAAGACTAAAGGGAAAAGATATTACACATTGTATTTTGATGAAGAGAAATAGGCGCACTCTAGAATAACTGAGGGAATAAATACTGCTAATACTAGTAAAGAATAATATACTCGCTCTTCTTTTTTCTCCCCAATACGGTGTTCGCTCCGCTCACGACTTTATTTTATCAAGATTATTTGAAAAGAAATCTGCGGACTGTATATCGGAGAGGAGAGAGAGTATACACGAAGAGAAGCTACCTATTAGGTAACTTCTCTCTTTTTTGCATATCCTCGTGCGCATGGTCGCGTGTGTCCCTAATAGAGAATTATTCCTTGTTACTCCTTTTTGTCGCATGCGTAGTTATCTTCTGCGCCACTTAGCGTTCATATCTCCGCATGCTCAGCACTAACTGGACCAACGAGGAATCATTCCTTATATAATAATACCAAAAGAGCCATCCATTGGGGTGGCTCTTTTATTTCTCTCCTTTCTATGTCCATTGCTCCCGAATGCTATTCGGGTACTTTTCCAAAAAAAGCACTTTTCTTAAGATTCCCTTCCCTTGCATCTACCCAATCCCTCTCGGGTTAAAGACCAACGAAGAACCAAGGACGAACCAAGGTAAAGGAGTTCGACGGAACGCACTCCGATTATTGCGCCCGAAAAGTCCCCACTTTGAGGGTTGAGCGCAATACATAGAATGTAATGCTTTTATGTGACATAGACTTGGACAATTTGTCCAGAAAAAACAGCAGAATTGGACGATGTGTCCAATTCTGCATACTTTATTTGCCGAAAGGCATAAAAAACTCGCCCAGTCCACACTGAACTGGGCGAGGATCATAGTATTTCAAAGCAGGATTATTTTCTCACTTCTATTCCCATAACATTATAGGTCTTGCCGTCACGAAGGATAAAAAGTTGTCCATCTTGGAGGAGTTTGCTAGCATTGGTATTGGGCGTAATTATTGTTTCTACAGAAGAGCTTACATAGCCTTCGCATAAGCACTCTGCTTCTAGGTGCTCCATTTCAGTGTCGTCCATTTGGTAGAGGAGTTGACCGTCTTTGCTAGCACAAACAAGATGTTGGCTATGAACATCTGAAAGTAACGGAGCATTGGCTATCAGTTGATAAAAATCATTGTACGCATAACAACTTCCAAAACTACCAATTCCCTCTACATACTCTGTGCCATTATCAAAAGTCCATTTTTTATATTCTTTGCCGTCGAGAAGTGTTATTGTTGATACTTCTGTTACAACCAATGGCGCCAATCCCCATTCTTCATAATCATAATCCACAACACTTGATAATTCGTAATCCACATACAAACGCGATAATGAATCGCCCACATTTAGTGTGAAGTCATATAATACAAGGTCTTTCTTCTGTGCTGTGCTATAAACTAATATCTTGTTGTTTTCTTCGCGTAGCCAAAGACTGCAATATTCATCGTAGATGTTATTCGTACCAAACAATAGATATTGCTTTCCATCAATAGTAGCTGTTTCTATTTCTTGCATTAGATATGAACGCGATCCCCAAACAGTTCCATTTTCATTCTCTCCTATCGTCTTTGTGCAACCTGTTCGCTGTAAGCCAGAGAGAGTTGGGAACAACTCTTTTGATATTTCTGCTTGTAAATGTCCATATATATTCATCAGTAAACACAAGAATATTACTATTTTTCTCATATTACTCAAAATTTCGTAAATTTCTTAACACTATTTTTATCATCAATTTGTGTAACGAGTAAGTAAACTCCGTTGTTCAATTCGTTTAGATTGGTAGAGAAGGAATGTTCTCCACTTGATAAATTTGTATCTGAAATAATTACCATCAACAGACGCACGAAAAAGATTAGGTTCTGGTCTTCCTCCCAATGTTTCACGATTTGCATCATCTGATGGCATAATAGAATACGACTCGGTTAAAATAATTTCTTGAACCATTCCGAATACAGATACATTGCACATACCTAGTACGAACAATGCGATAATAAGTAATTTTTTCATGATGTGATTGTTTTGAAAATTCAACGCAAAATTACAATAATATCATGAATTACGCAATAGACATCCCTATATGTTAACGCACACGATATGGTATTATATTGATTGTCAATATAATACAAGCCAACCTGTTAACATGGTCAAAAAAAATGCTTTACTTAGTGATAGATAAATTTCGAAGAAAATCAGCAAAATCTATAGATACTACACCTAATTTCTTAAATATTCGATTTTTAAAAACACGAATACCTGCTTTGCTATAGCATATAAAATCAGCTATCTCAACATCAGTCATATGAGGATAAATTAGGCTAATAGTACAGAATATTTTCTCTTGATCTGAAAGTGAGAGAGAATCCAATGCTTGAAACCAATTGTGCATCCAAGGATTAATATCCCTCTTAAGCAATAAGTAGTTTTTCCAACGTTTATGTGGAGTATGATATTTTTCTAAGATATTTAAACGATTTTGCTCAAACTCGAGCAAAGATTGTTGATATACTAATTCTTCTTCCTGAGTTCGAATGTGCGAAAATAGCACATCAAGTTGCTCATTGGCAGAATAAGAGCGTTTACGATAAATCCATATTCCTATTGCAAATAATAGGAATAGAACTATTATAATCGGAAATGAAACCCACACCCAACGCCATGGATAAGGGTTTAATTCATAATCTTGAATGATAGTGACTGCTTGAGTGTATGATTCCTTATATACCTCAAGTACACGATTCAGGTCTTCACGGCAGGACGCATAGTTTGATACTAAGCCTGCATTCCCCTCTCGTTTTGCTTGTTGCATTAAGCAATAATAAGCATTGGTTAAATAGTTAGGATTATGAGATAGCCCTATAACACATTGAGCATATGGTATCGCTTGCGCTAAATCATTGATGTCTAGGCTTACTTGCATTATTTTTAAATAACTGAAGCACTTCTCTGTTTCACTTTGCCAATAACGCAATCCTTGATTGAAATATACCAAAGCCGAATCATATTGCAGCTGTTCGTAGTGGTATAGTCCGCATGTTTCGTAATAACGTGCTTGATACGAACTATCCAGCTGATGGGATTTTGCTATCTGCAAAAGACTATCCGCTATTAAGAATTGATGTAGGTTGATACGATGATGAGCTACTGTTAATAGCATTTGCGCATATCGCCATTCATTACCACTTTCCTTGAAATCGTTGCTTGCACGTTCGTAGAAAATCAATGCTAAACTATCATTATTATTCTGAGCACAAATGTAAGCCATATTGCTATTTACACGTCCACGATAGATAGGGTCATCTATCTGTAATCGATCTGCTTCAATATAGCACCCAGCCGCTTCTACAATCTGATTAGACAAACTATAGTTTCGCCCCATATAATAATATGCTTTGCCGAGTGTATTGCTCATCAGCACCCTACCAAATGGATTATCCAAACTGCGTATTGTTCTGCCTAATGCTGCGGTATCATCATATATCACATGCTCCGCCTGATCCAAACTATCCGCCACCGCAATGACCTCCTTCGCCTCATGCCAACCACACGAACTTAGTCCACACATCGCACCACACACCAATCCCACCACACAGACCATTCTGCATGCCTGACTGAATATATGTGCTATCGAAATGCTCATTCCGCCGACAAAGGTACTACATTTTTCCGACATACACCAATATTTTCTACATTTTTCTCCAAATCTCAACTTTTATTTGCACATCTCACAAAAAAATCGTACCTTTTCGCATACTTCTTTTATTTTGCTTCTACGCAAGCGGAGGAGACCAGTGTTGTTGCGTAGGAAGTTGTGGATAAAGCGATAGGTAGGTTCTATCACTTTCACGGGACGAATATCGCTATAGCGCAGCATCAAGCCAATAAGGCACAAGATAGCCACGAACAATAGCCAGCCATAGATCTCTTTCATCGATTCCAGCAAAGCTTGCACCTGCACCATGCCGTAGAGTTCGCCTATCTGCATATGCGAAGTGGAGATCGATAGGTGATCCATCTCTTGGCTCAGTAGCATGGACTTGCGGGTCATGACTACCTTCAGCAGTCGTCCGATAATAGCCGTGCCTATGTTGTCATCTGTGAAGTCGATACGCACAGGTATGCGTTGCTCAATCTTCACGAAGTTACCCGAAGAGTTGTCTTGTGGCAAGAGCGAGAAACTGGCGCCTGTAGCACGTGACACGGAGCGTACTACACCCTTGAAGATGTGATTGGGCACAGCATCTACCTCTATCTCAACGGCTTGGCCAACAGCGATATTGGCGGTTTGTGTCTCTTTGTAGTTGGCGATGATCCATTTGTTTTCTGCATCCACTATATCCACGAGTGTTTGTCCGGGTTGGATGAGTTGTCCCATTTGGATATCCTTGCGACCTGTATAGCCGTCGCATGGCGCAGTGATTACGGTATAAGAGAGGTTCAAGCGCGCGAGTTCGAGGGCTGCTTCAGCCAACTTGATACCTGCTTCGTTTTGCCAAAGCAATGCTATTGGTCACAGCACCACCTGCATAAAGCAGTTGAGTAGCTTCTACGGCAAAGTTATTGCCCAAGTGGGGCATATCGATGGTTTGACCATTCGAGAAGTTGCGATCCATGAGATAGCCGTTACCCAAGTAACTGGCAGATAGCGAGATGTCAATATCGGGCATTAAGGCGTTTTTTGCCACTTTAACTTCTTGCTGGGCCTCAAGGACAGCAGCGTTTTCGGTTTGAATGGTTTTGCTATTTTCATCCGCCAAAGCAAATAGCTGCTCCAGCGACAACACATAGGGTTGTTGGGCATAGCTACCCAAAGCACATAGTGACGCACACAACGCCACTATGAGCATACGAAAATTGCTCATATACATAAAAAATTATAAGTTAGTAATCAACCTTAGAGGTTAAAAATAGTAGGAAAATGAGAGATTACATTCGCGTCAGCTTTCCCAATTGGTACTGATGTTACGATGATAAGGGATGTAGATGTAAGATGCTGAAAAGCAGTAATGTAAGTTAGTTTTCTTGTTCATTTTTATGGAAGAACTGTATGCTCTTCAAGGTGCAAAGGTACAACTTTTTTTTGAGATAGACAAGTTTTTTTTAGGATTTTTTTTGTACAAATTGCATTTGCTGTTGGACAGTACAACGGGTGAATTTTAATGTGGTTACGTTATATTTTGATAATTTTCTTGCATATGTACATTTTTTTTTGTAATTTTGCAGGCTAAAACAAAAGAAAAAAAATTAGTGCTACGTAGAGTTAGGAAATACATACGGGATAATGGGTTGCTAAATGATGGCGATCGAGTGCTGGTATGCGTTAGTGGGGGAGCGGATAGTGTGGCACTATTAGACATCTTGCAGCGTGCAGGATATGATTGTGTGGTGGCGCATTGCAACTTCCATCTTCGTGGTGAAGAGAGCAATCGAGATGAGCAGTTCGTGCGTCAGTTAGTGACAGATATACCATTGCATATACAGCATTTTGACACGCAATCATTTGCTCAAACCAATCGACAAAGTATTGAATTGGCAGCGCGTGAATTGCGATATCGTTGGTTTGCTGCATTAGCAGAGCAGGAGGGATGTAAGGCAATAGCGGTGGCGCATCATCAGAATGATCAAGCGGAGACTGTTGTGATGAACCTGAAGCGTGGTTGCGGCATACGTGGCTTATGCGGTATGCGTGCCAAGAGTAAGAATGCGTATATCGATAACGACATACCTATTATTCGACCATTATTATGTACGACACGCGATTACATAGTTCATTATTTGAAAGATATTCGTCACTTGCAATGGGTGGAAGATTCTACTAATAGCGATACGGATTTTAAACGCAATGCCGTGCGTGAAGAACTAAAAAACTATACCAAATCGGAAATTGAGCATATTGCCTCTACGGCAGAGCATATGCAAGGGTATGTGGATTGGTTAGAAAATGAAGATACGCAGGCTGCTGGCAAGGTAAAATTGTATGAAGAGTTAAAGGGATATGGTTTTACTGAAATAGGCAAAATGTATGATGCGCAGCAGAGTGGAGTAGGAGGAAAAACTTTTTATTCGGCAGATTATAAAGCTATACTAAAACGCGGTAAATATATTGTGGAACGTTTAGACAAAAAGCGCTATGGTATAATAGGGAACCCTTTAGGGCATTCCTATTCAGAGCAATATTTTACGGCGAAGTTTGCAGAAGAAGGAGTGAAAGCATCTTATCAAGCATTTCAATTGATGATGATAGAAGATGCCAAGTCTTTAGTCAGTGATTTAAATGGGTTTAACGTGACTTATCCCTTCAAAGAAACCATTATACACTATCTAAAAGAATTGGACGGAACGGCACAAGCAATAGGTGCGGTAAATGTAGTGCATCAGGGTAAGGGATACAATACGGATTGGTTGGGTTTTAGAGATAGCATTACTCCTCTTTTGACAGAACGAGACCAACGTGCGTTGTTGTTAGGGACGGGGGGCGTAAGCAAAGCTATCGCTTATGCTCTTCAGCAGATGGGAGTTAAATTTACATTTGTTAGCCGTACACCGCATGCAGGCGAGCTGGGGTATCACCAATTGACAGAAGAGGTGATGTCTGCCCATACTATCGTGGTAAATTGTACCCCACTCGGAATGCATCCGCATGAAGGTGAAATGCCAGATATACCTTATTGTTATTTGGGTAAAGAACATTTATTATTTGATTGCATCTACAACCCTGAGATAACGAGCTTCTTAAGTATGGGGCAAGCACAAGGCTGTAGAATAAAGAACGGATTGGAAATGTTACACATTCAGGCTGATTACGCTTGGAAAATATGGAATATGATATGAAGAAAATGACAATGATATTGGCTACTTGGCTAATGCTGACGAGCCATGTGCAAGCACAAATGGTGCAAGAAAATGAAGCGGCAATAGTTTACTACATGCCTAAGACAGAATTGGTTATTACATTGGAGTATGATGTAATTAAGCGCACACCTGGAGTATTTTATCAATATGCAGAGCGCTATTTGGGAACGAAGGAGGTGGTGATAGAGTCTTCTGTGAGCTACAATCTGCAACAAATGAAAGTAGATAGGCTCACTTCTGCGGACACCGAACGTGCATACAAGGTAACGCCGCAAAAAGGTGTTAACACGCAATTGCTGGCATTGAGCGAAGATGGCAGATTGTTGGGATATAATATAGGATTAGATACTCTCTCTGATTCAAAACCCAATCTTCACAACTCAACATGCAAAACTCAACATGCACCATCTTTAATGCCACTTCTGGAAGAGCATTTTATGGCAACATCAATAGCTAAGATGGCGGAAGGTGCTGCCAAGATGATTTATCGGATTCGTGAAACACGCTTGAATATATTGGCTGGAGATGTAGAGCATGTGCCTGCTGATGGGGAGGCGATGAGATTGGTGTTGAACGAACTGAATCAGCAAGAGCAAGAACTCGTAGCACTTTTTGTGGGAAAAACCAGCATTGAACATGGTACATACACTTTCGTATATACTCCTCAAGAGAATGTGGAGAGAGAAGTAGTCTGCCGTTTGTCGCAACACAACGGAGTAGTAAGCAAGGATGATTTAAGCGGAGAACCTGTTTACTTGACTTTGGAGGCTTCTAAACAAAGTTTAGACCATATGGCTGAGCCCAATAGCAAAGCCCCTATGCTGTCACAGATTTACTACAATCTGCCTGGCTCTGCAAAACTAACAATTGAATACAAAAACAAGAATTGGGTTAGTGCAGCCTATCAAATAGCACAATATGGAGTGGCAATACCATTGGCACAGGATCTATTCATTGGCAAACAAGCACCGATTATCCATATTAATCCACTAACAGGTAATATCTTATCCATTCAATGATGAAGCACTTTTTATGTATATTAGCGTGTCTTGCAATTAGTTTTTCGCTGACAGCGCAGGAGTTGAAGTGTACGATTACAATCAATTCTGACCAAGTGCAAGGCTCCAACAAATCGTTATTTACCACACTTCAACAGAGCATGGAAGAGTTTGTGAATACGCAACGATGGACCAATATGACCTTTCAAGAGAAGGAGCGCATAGAATGTAGCATGATGTTGGTGGTTAAGAGTGTACAAGATAATATGTTTGTGTGTGAGATGTCATGTCAAAGTCGTCGCCCTGTATATGGAACCACTTACACGACGCCCACTCTCAATATCAAAGATAATAATTTTGTCTTCACTTATCAAGAGTATGATCAACTGGATTTTCAGCAAAGTACATTTACTTCTAACTTGGCCGCTTTGATGGCATACTATTGCTACCTAATTATCGGACATGATATGGATTCATTTGCTAAATTGGGCGGCACGCCCTATTTCCAAGTGTGTGAGAATATTGTCACTGCGGCGCAATCAGCATCGCTTGATAATGCAGAGATGGCAGGTTGGAAGGCCTTTGAGAGCAATCGCAATCGCTATGCACTGGTGAATAATTTAATGGATGAGGCATTTAAGAAATATCGCAATTACTACTACGATTATCATCGTCATGGTTTGGATGAGATGGTGAATAATGTGGCTAATGGTCGTGCTCGTATTGCCAAAGATATTAAAGTGCTCAAAGAGGCATATAATGCCAGACCTGCTACATATTTGGTCGGCACATTCTTAGATGCGAAAGCCGATGAACTGGTCAATATCTTTCAAGGAGGAACTACAGAAGAAAAGAAAGCGGTCTATGAATTGCTGATGGATATTGATCCTACACGACAAAGCAATTACGAAAATATCAATAGAAACTAATTTTTTTTAGAAAATATTTGCACAGGTCAAAAAAATGTAGTACCTTTGCAGCGGAAATGAACGAGGGGACCCGAAAAGGTTCCCTCGATTTTATGAAAATAGGACTATGGTAGATAAACAATACATACAAACGCTCGTGGAAGAGCAACTGCAAGGTACTGGCTATGAACTCATAACTTTGAAGGTTAGTGCACAAAATGAGATTCTTGTAGAAGTGGATAAGATGGAAGGTGTGGACATCGATTTTTGTGCTACGCTTAATCATTTCCTTGTAGAGCAATTAGATGCGCAAGGAATTGAGGATTATGCTTTGGAGGTGGGCAGCGTCAGTTTGACTGCTCCATTTGTAACCAAAATGCAGTATATGAAGCACCTTGGTCATGATGTGGAGGTACTATCATCGGATGGCAAGAAATACCGTGGCGCATTAGTCAGCGTAGATGAAGATACATTTTCCATTGACACCGAAGTGATGGTGGCGGTAGAGGGCAAGAAACGCAAGCAAAAAGAGATGCAAACACTTACATTTGCGTACAATGAAGTAAAATACACCAAATACGATTTGAAATTTTAATTGGACTCCCGACTCCCAAATCCCGAATAAATATCAAAACAAAATAAAAATGGCAACAAAACAAACTAAACAACCTATCAATTTGATAGACAGTTTTTCTGATTTTAAGGAATTTAAGAACATTGATCGTCAGACATTAATCAATGTTCTGGAAGATTCTTTCCGCAATGTGATTACCAAAATGTATGGTTCTGATGCGAACTATGATGTGATTATCAACCCTGACAAAGGCGATTTGGAAATTTATCGCAATCGCTTGGTAATGGAAGATGATGATGTGGCAAACGAAAATACACAAATTGGTATTTCTGAGGCATTAAAACTTGATGATGAGGCTGAAATAGGCGAAGAAGTGACCGACAAAGTGGAGTTTGAATCTTTTGGTCGTCGTATGATTCTAAACCTCCGTCAAACGTTGGCTAGTCGTATCCTTGACCTCCAAAAGGAGAATCTTTATCTCCGCTATAGCGAGATGCTTGGTCAAGTAGTAAGTGGCGAATTGTATCAAGTGTGGAAGAAAGAAATGTTGCTGCTTGATGATGAGGGCAACGAGCTCTATTTGCCAAAGCAAAACCAAATCCCAACCGATTTCTATCGCAAGGGTGACACCGTTCGTGCTGTCGTAGTGCAAGTGGACAACAAGAATCAAAATCCTAAGATTATCCTTTCACGTACTTCGCCATTGTTCTTGCAACGTCTGTTCGAGCAAGAGGTGCCAGAGGTGCATGACGGCTTAATAGCAATCAAGAATATCGCTCGTATTCCTGGTGAGCGTGCAAAAGTGGCAGTTGAGTCGTTTGACGATCGCATTGATCCTGTGGGCGCATGCGTGGGTATCAAGGGCGCGCGTATTCATGGTATCGTGCGCGAACTTCGCAATGAGAATATCGACGTGATTCACTACACCTCGAATATCAATCTTTATATCCAACGTGCTTTGGCTCCAGCCAAGATTTCCTCTATGACTGTTAACGAAGAGGAGAAGAAAGTAGATGTATATTTGCAACCAGACGAGGTATCTTTGGCTATCGGTAAGGGTGGTTATAACATCAAGTTGGCAAGTATGCTGACTGGCTACCAAATCGATGTGTATCGTGAAATGGATGATGCTGATAGTGAAGATATCTATTTGGATGAGTTCAACGACGAAATCGATCAATGGGTACTCGATGCCTTCAAAGCTATCGGTTTGGATACCGCCAAAGCAGTATTGGGCGTAGAGAAAGCAGAATTGGTGAAACGCGTTGACCTCGAGGAAGAGACTATCGACGAAGTGCTCGCTATCTTAGCATCTGAATTTGAAGAGTAATAACAAAAATAAAGAAGAATTATGCCAAAACTTATCAAAGCTTGTAAAGAATTAAACATCGGCATGTCCACCGCCGTGGAATTCTGTAAAAAGCAGGGTAAGGAAATCGCTACGGATCCGAATACCCGTATCGATGACGACTTGTACCTACTGCTTGCTAAGGAATTTAACAAGGACATGGCCTTGAAATTAGAAGCAGAGCGTCAAGCACAAGCACGTCAAGAGCGCGAGATTCCTAAATCTGTGGCTGTAGAAGAACCTAAAAAGCCAGAGCATATTCCTACCGAGGTGCCCAAACCCAAGGTAGTTGGCTCTATTGACCTTGATGCTGATAAAAAGCGCAAGGCAGAGGAGGAAGCTGCTCGCAAAGCCGCTGAAGAGGCAAAAAAAGCGGAGGAGGCACGCATCGCTGCTCAGAAAGAAGCTGCTGCCAAGGCAAAAGCCGAAGCGGAAGCCAAAGCAAAAGCAGAAGCCGAGGCTAAGAAAGCTGCTCAAGCTGCTAAAGCCAAAGAAGAAGTAAAGGAACCTGTGCAAGAGGAAGAAGAGGAAGAAGAGGAAGAAGAGATCTTCCGCTTGGCTAAACCTGTGCTCAAAAATGCCCCTAAGGTGTTGGGTAAGATTGATTTAAGCAGTATCAATCAGGCGACTCACCCAACCAAGAAAACCAAAGAGGAGAAGCGCAAAGAGCGCGAGGCACGTGAGCAACAACGCAAAGCCAACAAATCTGCTGCCAACAACGGCGGCAATGCTGGTAATGGTGCAAATGCTTCTAAAGACGGCGAGAAACGCAAACGCGAACGCATCAAACAAAACAAGGTGGACGTAAATGATGCACGCAATCAAAAACCTCAAAAGAAGAACAACAAAGCCAAGGGCTTCAAAGTGGAGGTCGATGATGAGGAGGTACAACGCCAAATCAAGGAGACTATCCAACGTCTCCAAAGCAACAAGGGTAAGAGTACTACCAGCAAGCACAAACGCGAGCGCCGCGAGTTAGAGCGCGAGAAGATGGCGCAAGAGCGCGCTGCGGAGCAAGAGCAAAGCAAGGTGCTCAAACTCACCGAGTTTGTGACCGCCAACGACCTCGCCGTGATGATGAACGTGCCTGTGACCAAGGTCATCGGTACCTGTATGATGCTTGGCGTCATGGTTAGTATCAACCAGCGTCTTGATGCCGAAACCATCAACCTCGTAGCCGAGGAGTTTGGTTTCTCCACTGAGTTCGTTTCTGCCGAAGTGGTTGAGGAAATCAATGCCGACGAGGTTATCAACGAAGAGGATATCACCGAACGCTGCCCAATCGTAACCGTCATGGGTCACGTGGACCACGGTAAGACATCGCTCCTCGATCATATCCGTAATGCCAACGTGATTGCTGGCGAGGCAGGTGGTATCACCCAGCACATCGGTGCGTACAACGTGAAGCTGAAGAATGGTCAGCACATCACGTTCCTCGATACTCCTGGTCACGAGGCGTTTACCGCCATGCGTGCCCGCGGTGCGAAAGTCACGGATATTGCGATTATCATCGTGGCTGCCGACGATGCGGTCATGCCGCAGACTATCGAGGCTATCAACCACGCGCAAGCAGCTGGTGTGCCAATGATTTTCGCTATTAACAAGTGCGATAAACCAAGTGCTAACCCAGATAAGATCAAGGAGCAACTCTCCAACATGAATATCCTCGTAGAGGATTGGGGAGGTCCTTACCAATGCCAACAAATCTCTGCCAAGAAAGGTGATGGTGTGTTCGAACTCCTCGAGAAAGTGCTTCTCGAAGCCGAAATGCTCGAACTCAAGGCCAACCCTAATCGTCGTGCCAAGGGCTCTATCATCGAGTCTTCGCTCGACAAAGGTCGCGGCTATGTGGCTACTGTGCTTGTGCAAGATGGTACGCTCCATCATGGTGATGTTGTCCTCGCAGGTATCTATCATGGTAAAATCAAAGCCATGTTCAACGAGCGCGGACAACGTATCCAACAAGCCCTTCCTGGCGAGCCATGCTTGATTCTTGGTCTTAATGGCGCACCACAGGCAGGTGATGAGTTCAATGTGATGGCTACCGAGCAAGAGGCACGCGATATTGCTAACAAACGCGAACAATTGCAACGCGAGATGTCGCTCCGCACCAAGAAACACGTTGGTTTGGACGAGATTGGTCGTCGTCTGGCTATTGGTGACTTCAAAGAGCTCAATATCATCGTTAAGGGTGACGTGGACGGCTCTGTGGAGGCGCTCAAAGACTCGCTCATCAAACTCTCTACCGAGAATATCCAAGTCAATGTTATCCACGGTGCTGTGGGTGCAATCTCCGACTCTGATGTGCTGTTGGCTGCTGCTTCGGATGCGATTATCGTCGGCTTTAATGTCCGTCCTACCAGCACAGCGCGTAAGATGGCGGAGAGCGAGGAGGTGGATATCCGTATCTATTCTATCATCTACGATGCTATCGAAGAGATCAAGTCGGCTATGGCAGGTATGCTTTCTCCTGATATCAAGGAGGAGGTTACTGCTACGCTCGAAGTATTGCAAACTTTCCGTATCTCCAAGGTGGGTACTATCGCAGGTTGTATCGTGCGTGAGGGTAAAGCCAAACGTACTAATAAATGCCGCGTAATCCGTGATGGTATCGTTATCCATACTGGCGAGTTGTCTTCGCTCAAGCATGGTAAGGATGATATCAAGGAGGCAGGTCTCAATATGGAATGCGGTTTGAGCATCAAGAGTTACAACGACGTTGTAGAAGGCGACCTCATCGAGACCTTCGAGCAAATCGAGGTAGCAAAGACCTTATAAAAAATACTCTAGCCCACTAGTTCAACTAGTCCATCTAGTGCATCTAGTCCAACTAGTGTAACTAGCCGAATCTAGCCCAACTAGTAATAATCCATCGCATCTCCTTCGAGGTGCGATGGATGTTTTATGTGCTGTTGTTACTATTTGCCACCGCCATTGGTTTAGTGCTCGGATTATCCTGCCGACTATTCTCCTCTTATCATTCCGCTACCAACTACGTTACATACACGATAGATATACGATAGATATACGTTAGATACACGATAGATTACCCTATTCTTACCCTAGGAATAGCGTATCTATCAACATCCTTGCTTTTGTTCGCGGCTTTGCCGTGGCAAAAGCAAGCGGATTAGCAACTGAAATTTCCTTTGTCCTCTTCGATAGGGGACAAAGGAAACTCGCATAATGAGGTTAGAAATGTATCGTTATCCAGAGTGTAAGTAAAGTGGGGAAAGGTAAGTGTGAAACACAATCGCCACAGATAAGACACAAATAGCCCATAGATGTGCTACAGTGGTCGCGAAATGGTCGCGTAGCCCGCAGGTGACTTTATATATCTTGCAAAACACGAAAATCGGGGATTTCTGACAAAAATACAAAAAACATTTGCACAAACCAAATAAAAGCACTACCTTTGCAGTCTTAATGACGAAAATAAGAAAATTTATAATAATTCGTCAGTAGAACAAAAATATTATGATATTACGTACATCTTATTTTAACCAACTACTGCAACTACGTGATCAAGACCTTATTAAGGTAGTCACGGGTATTCGTCGTTGTGGTAAGTCCACATTACTCCATGCCTTCAAACAATATCTATTGACCGATGGCGTAGTTGCTGATGCTATTTGTTTCCTAAACTTTGAGGAGCGCGAGAACGCACATTTCCAGTCATGGGAGCAGGTATATGATTTTATAATTGGCAACCTTTCTGCTGCTGCAAAACGCTATGTTTTCTTGGATGAAGTACAGTTAATACCGCAATTTGAAAAGTTAGTGGACGCTCTGTATGTCAAGAAGGATATTGACTTATATATCACGGGGTCCAATGCATATCTACTCTCTAGTGAACTGAGTACGATGCTCTCTGGTCGTTATATCGCAATCAATCTGCATCCATTCTCTTTTGCTGAGTACGTGACGGCTTTTCCTGAAGTATCGGACATGGGAAAATTGTTTCGCCAATACATGAATGGATCTTGCTTTCCAGAGTCTGTTACCTTGTCTAAAGTAGCTCCTGAACAAGAAAATATCTATCTGCAATCGCTTTATGATACGGTGGTGGTCAAAGATATTGTTCAACGACAAAAACTTCGTAAATTCGATACGCTGCAACGAGTGTTAAACTTTGTTTTTGATAGTGTGGGTAGTGTAGTATCACCCAATAATATAGCAGATACTCTCCGTAAAAACACTCAAGAACCGCTATCGCATAATACTATTTTGAAATATTTGCGTTATTTTTCTGAGTCGTATTTGATATACCCAGTTCGTCTGTTTAATATCAAAGGAAAGCGATTGTTAGCTAGTAACTATAAGTATTATGTAGTGGACCTTGGTCTAAAAAATATCTTGCACACTAACGCTCCAACAATTGATCTTGGGCATAAGTTAGAGAATGTGGTTTACTTCGAATTACTCCGTCGTGGAGGTACGGTATACGCCGGTCGCACGGATAATGGTGAAGTGGATTTTGTAGTACAACATTACGATGGAACTCGTGCATATTATCAAGTAGCATACACAGCTAATGACGAAAAAACACTAAAGCGCGAACTTTCGTCACTACGCAACATTCGTGATTCATATCCGAAATATCTATTGACGTTAGACTACGAAACAAGCAACATAGATGGTATACAACGAGTTCATGTCATAGACTGGTTATTAAAGCAATAAATTGCATAGTTCTCTCCAATTTATACCCTCACCAATAGCGGATATTCTTCGCCTAACTTTCGGCACACGAGAACTTATTTCCCCAAAAAACTCACGCGGGATAGTCAGTAAACACCTGACTTCCCGCGTGTAGTTATAGTATAGGGTTGTACAGAGTTGTATAGGGTTGTGTTATCCTAACTTCTCCAAAGCGGTGCGGACGCGGCGGAGTGTTTCCTCTTTGCCGAGTACATCGGTGATATTCCAGATATGTGGACCGCGCGCAGCACCTACCAGGCAGATACGGAACGCATTCATCACGATACCTACGCCATACTCCTTCTCGGCAATCCATGGCATAATCAGATTATCCAAGCTCTCTGCTGACCAATCATCGTGTGCCTCCAGCAAAGCAAGCATCTCGGTCATATGCTTTGGAGAATCCTCTTTCCAGCGCTTCTTGAGCGACTTCTCATCGTACTCCGTTGGAGCCACAAAGAAGAAGTTGACTTGCTCCCAGAGTTCGGAAACGAAGTTCACGCGATCCTTTGTTAAACCAATCACTTTCGACACTGTCTCAAGTGATGGTTTAGTGTTTAGTGTTGAGAGTTTAGTGTTTAGGAGAGGCATAAACTGCTCAGCGAGCTCCTCGTTTGATTTGAGTTGCAGATATTGGTGGTTGAACCATTTGCCTTTCTCGTAGTCGAATTTCGCACCTGACTTGCTCACGCGCTCAAGAGAGAACTGCTCAATGAGCTCCTGCATGGTGTACATCTCTTGGTCGCCTGTAGCATGCCAGCCAAGCAAAGCAAGGAAGTTAATCACAGCCTCTGGATAGTAGCCCTCCTCGCGGTAACCCGATGATACAGAGCCATCCTTTTGGTTGTGGAACTCCAATGGGAACACTGGGAAACCGAGGCGATCGCCGTCACGTTTAGAGAGTTTACCATTGCCGTCTGGCTTGAGCAAGAGTGGCAAGTGCGCAAACTCAGGCATACTATCCTCCCAACCAAACGCCTTATATAATAATACGTGAAGAGGAGCAGAAGGCAACCACTCTTCGCCACGGATGACATGGCTGATCTCCATGAGATGGTCGTCCACAATATTGGCAAGGTGATAAGTAGGCAGGTCGTCTGCGGATTTATAGAGCACCTTATCATCGAGGATATTGGAGTTGATCACCACTTCGCCACGGATAAGGTCGTGCACATGCACATCAATATTGGGCTCTACCTTGAAGCGAACGACATACTTCTCACCATTGGCGATACGAGCATCCACTTCCTCTTTGCTGAGTATCAAAGAGTTAACCATTTGTTCACGAGTGCGGGCATCGTATTGGAAATTGGCAATCTCAGCGCGCTTGGCCTCTAGTTGCTCTGGCGTATCAAACGCAATATAGGCATTGCCCGAAGCGAGGAGTTCATCCACATACTTGTGGTAAATCTCGCGGCGCTCGCTTTGGCGGTATGGACCATGATTGCCTTTACCATTGGGAGCGTCTTGGCAGATACCCTCGTCAATCTCAATGCCGAGCCAAGCCAGGGCTTCGGTGATATATTCTTCAGCCCCAGGAACGAAGCGTGTGGAGTCGGTATCCTCAATACGGAGCAACATGTCGCCACCATGTTGGCGAGCGAAAAGGTAGTTAAACAAGGCAGTACGCACACCGCCGATATGCAACGCACCTGTTGGACTGGGTGCAAAACGAACACGAACTTTTCTTTCCATTTCTTATTGTATCAATTTTATTTCAGTTTTTCCATTATCTCGTATGATATACATTCCTGATTGCAATTGTGGCATTTCTTTGCCACTATATATCATTCTTCCCATGATGTCCCATATGGCTATTGCCGATTGGCTATAGGTGATTGGAGATTGAATGTCAGTAGGGACATATGTATAGCCCAATCGCTTATCCATCCATTCTACACGTTTGGTGATATATTCTTTGAGGTACTCAACCTCTGCTGCAAAACTACCACGAGCCACTGGATTCATGTGCTCTTGTCGGTTGAGGATATCCCAACGCATAAACGTGAGTGTTTGCGAGCGGTCAATCTCTGTGGCTATACTATCTATCCACGCGCATAGACTAATCGCATCAATGCCATTGTGGCGAACTTCATCCCATATCTCGCGAAGTTCTGGAATAGTTTGAGCATCTTGCAATACTATACGGCGCACAAATTGCCCCATACTACCAGCCACTGAACCGCCATCAAAGCATACAAACTCTGTCTTGTTATTCAGCGGATAGGTGCGATAGTCGTTGTCAAAAGCGATATCAAAATCCCATACGGGGCCCGTGTAAGCTTTCTTGTCTCCGCGCTTTTTATATTGATATACGCTCCAATAGGTGTCGGTGTTACCTGACAATTCGCCAATCAAGAAGTGACGCAAGAATGTCGCTGCATCCAATATCGATCGCCAGCCATAGTCTTTGTTATCAAAATACGAAGCATATACTGTCGCTTCCATCTCATCAAAGAAATTCTTTAAATACGTTGATTGCTCAGGCTTGATATCGTCTTCATCAGGCGACTTGATGGTTACAGGGATATTATTTTTGGATGTGAACCAACTTATTTCTTGATCAGCATAGGCGTCAATCTCCCATAAGTAGCCACCCGTTAGTGCTTCGCCAGATATATCAGAAGTTTCCATCTCATTGATATTTACACGGTTTTTGTTGACCTCTATTTGGTCACATAGTTGGTAACAACCTTTGTATTCACCGTTGAGTATCACATCTACAGCTCTTCCATAAGGAGTGTATGGCATACCCATTACTTCACTAATATGGAATGCCAGCAAGTTACGCATCAATGTTTTATCACCATAATTGCTGATGAGTGTCCATTTTTTGGCTTTGGCAGTTGCGTCTAATGGCTGTTGCTTGCTGTTGAACTTAATGCGATAAGGCTTTTTAGCAAAGTTCAGTGAAGCATTGCCACGTAGGCGTGTTGTCGCTGTATCCATCACGTAGGTGTTGTCGGTGTCGATAATGCGCACATAGCTAGGGATATTGTGTTCTTTATCGTATGGCTCCTCAGCATTTACAGTGTTCATTATCACTACTGGTATTCCGCTTGGCAAATAAAACTCGCTTTCATCGCCTTCGCCCGCATGACCATAGAACGCTAGTTCGGCAATATTGCATCGTTTGTCATGAGGACCCACATAGCGCACATAGCGAAAACCTTTGCTTACCATAATATCTGCATAGTGCATCTCGCCTATCACTCCCTTCTGGTCTATTAAATAGAGTGGCACTGCGTCCAGAAAGTCGCTTCGGTTAGCACCTTCTATCATACCCAACACTACGCGTTCTGGTCCTACTCCGTCGTTGCGAGGTGACCAACCCACGCGGGTAATCACATGCGATGTACCCAAATCCAAACCAACCCATGTATAGGAGCGGTCGAAAGAAGCATAATAGGTGTTGAGATCGCCATCGAAAGCATTGGCAGGCTGATTGACGGTGGTGCTGATAGAACCATTACTATAATCTACAGCAGGCGAACCCATAGGGGTACCTTGCAACAAGGAATCATCTGCCCATAGGGTGGTACTAAAAATGATAGCAATTAGCGTAAGCAAATGTTTTTTCATAATATTATTTTTTTATTAGTGTCCATATTTTGCATTTCCGCACGGGAGTTGGTTGTAAGGGCTGTTCTGGAATATGTAGCACAAAACGCTTGTAGTAGGATACGAGTAGGGTGGTCAATGGCAATGCAATAATCATTCCCACGAAACCGAGCAATGACCCCCATATGGATAGACTAAGCAGAATCCATGCAGGGCCCATACCTGTGACATTGCCCATAATCTTGGGCACCAATACCATATCTTGGATGGTCTGTACAATAATGAATACCGCAGCTATGCAAAGCATCACTACCCACACGGGGCGACCACTTTCCGCCGACTGAATCAAGCCAAGCAAGATACATGGAGGAATACCCAACGCTTGCATATAAGGCACCAAGTTTAGCACACCGATAATCAAACCAATACCAATACCCATCGGCAAACCAATAATCTGAAAACCAATGGCAAACAATATACCTACAATGCCCGCTACCAAGGCTTGACCGCGAAAATACGCATTCATGTTACGGTCTAAATCGCGCAGCAACATCTGTATGCCATCGCTGAAACGTTGAGGAATATACTTATGCCAATTCTTGCTAATTTTCTCATAATCAATTAGCAAGAATATAATGTACAAGATGCATACAAAGCCGATTGCCACACTCATCACAGCATTCACTCCGCTATTGATCCAATCACCCAAAATGGGCAACACTTTCTCTATGCCCGCTTGCAACTTGGGCGAATGAAGTAGCGCTTGAATGTCCATACTCTCAATGAGTTCCTCTATCTGCTCATTGACGCGCGGCGAGAAGTACGCATTGCCTTCCCAATTAGCTACATAGGCTTTGACACTATTCGACAACGCACTGGCTTGTTTGCTCATCGCTGGCACCAAAGCAACTACGGCACCCGTCAGCACACCAATTACTAACAATATTGTCACCACCACCGACAATACGCGATTCGTCAATCGGCACTTATGCTGAAAGAAATGCACGATAGGCGCCAACATATATGCCACTACAAAACTAATCAAAAATGGCAACAACACACCACTCAGCCGACGAATGAGTGCATATAATGCTATCAACACAACGACAGTTATTATGCAGCGAACAATCGTTGCACGATTAAATGTCGTTTTGGTATTTTTCATTTCTTCTGCCATAATACTCCATCGTACATAAAATAGCGTGCAAAGGTACAATAAAATTTACGAATTTGCAAGTTATTTTTCATAAAAGTGATTTTTCGTTTGATTCATTTGTATATATACAAAAAAAATAGTACCTTTGTAGCGAATTTATTATTTTGATTAATTATGCGTGATTTTCAGAGTTTGTGCCAAATACGGCGCTCGTATAGAAAATATACCAACCAACCAGTAGAGCAAGAGAAGTTGGATTACATTATTCGTTGTGCGCTCATGTCGCCTGCGGGCAAGAGAATGAACCCATGGCACTTCGTGGTAATCAAAAACGAAGCGATACTTCGTCAGTTGGCAGGTTGCCGCACATACGGCAGTGGTATGTTTGATACCGCTATGGCGGGCATCGTGGTGGCTGCCGATACCAGCGTGATTGATACATGGCAATGTGATGCGGCTATTGCTGCGCAAAATATCTGGCTCGCTGCTGCGGACCAAGGATTGGGTGCTTGTTGGTGCCATGTCTATCAACGCGAAGGTGCAGAAGACTTGGTGCGCAAGTTAACGGGGCTGCCAGAGAACTTCACGGTATTATGCGTGATGTCGCTTGGCTACAAGAACGAAGAGAGAAAGCCGTTCGACTTCGAGAAATTACAATACGAGAAAGTCAGTCAAATAGACTGACGTTGCGTGTCCTGCGGACGTTATGAGTCTTTGACGTTATAAGTGCCTGTGGCACGTTATCAGTAAACGTTAAGAACTGAAACAAACGTCGCGGAGCGACCTACAATGCGTAGCAAATAAGCGGAAAAACCGCACAAAACGTGAGTAAAACGAACCAAAAATATATGAAACCAATAATAGCAATTACAGCAGGCGATATCAATGGAGTAGGGTATGAGATTATCCTCAAAGCGTTGGTGAATCCACATATCTGCGAGATTTGTCGCCCTATCGTATATGGCAACGCCAAAGTGGCACGCCAACATATGCAAACCCTCGATGAGGAGTATCATAATATCCAATGGAATATCATCCAAGACCCCAAACAGGCGAAAGATGGGCGATTGAACCTCATCACTTGCTACCCCGATGACACGCCTGTGCAATTAGGTGTATCCACACCCGAAGCCGGAAAAGCATCGCTCAAGAGCTTGCAATGCGCATGCCAAGACCTGAAAAACGGATTGGTACACGCTATCGTGACGGCACCTATCAACAAGGATAATATCCAATCGGATGAGTTCCGCTATTCAGGACACACCGAGTATTTGACACAACTATTCCCACCTCTCGCCTCATCGCCTCTCACCTCATCGCCTGATAGCCTCATGATGATGATTAGCGACCGCATGCGCGTGGCGTTGGTATGTAACCATACACCTATCGCCAAAGTGGCAGAGACCATCACAGAGGAACGTATCCTCAGCAAACTGGCAGTGCTCAACGACACCCTGAAGATGGACTTTACTTGCCGCAAGCCACGTATCGCCGTGTTGGCGCTCAACCCACACGCAGGCGACAACGGCTTGATTGGCGAGGAAGAGACCAATATCATTCGCCCTGCTATCGCCAAGGCGCAGGAGCAAGGTATCTGGGCTTTTGGCCCTTATTCGGCTGACGGCTTCTTTGGTGCAGGACAATACAATTACTTCGATGCCGTGTTAGCTATGTACCACGATCAAGGGTTGGCGCCATTCAAGGCATTGGATATGAGTGGCGTGAATTTCACCGCAGGTCTGCCCATAGTACGTACCTCGCCCGACCATGGAACAGCATACAGTTTGGCGGGTAAGAACGAAGCCGATGCAACCAGTATGTTGCACGCTATCTATGCAGCCATAGACATTCTGCGCCAACGTGCAGAGAACGAGAAACTGCTCGCCAACCAACTCGTAGTGGAAGTCAAAGAAGTGAAGAAAGAGTATAAAGTAGAGAAATTCGTTCCGCAGGATTGATACCAAACTTCTATTCGAACGCTCTCCCCAACTGATCTTCGCCATTTGTGTTTTATGCACAAGTGGCGAATTTTGTATTACTCATAGTTTGACTAAAATTGAAAAAGGTTGACTAATCAGTTTCTAACAAAAATCGTCTTATTCTTCTAAAACTTTTCTACTCAAAATTAAAATATTTGCATATCTCGAAAAAATATAGTACCTTTGTGCGCTAAAACGAAAAAACAATATTAAACACACCAAGTTATATGAAAAGAGTATTCGTCAGTTTGATTTGTGTCTGCCTCACATTTGCGGCATGGGCACAGAATGATGATTTCGTACAGTACCAATTGGACAATGGTCTGACCGTTTACTTGTGGGAAGACCACGACCAACCCGATGTGCAGGGTTGGACTGTCACCCGCGCGGGTTCCATTGATGAGCCTGCTGATGCTACTGGTCTGGCACACTACCTCGAGCACATGCTCTTCAAAGGTACCGACCGCATCGGCGCACTCGATTGGGCAAAAGAGAAACCTCTCTATGAGCAAATCATTGCCCTATACGATACACTGGCACTCACCACCGATGACCAAGCGCGCGAGGCAGTACAACTGCGCATCAACGAAGTGTCGCGCGAAGCTGCGCAATATGCTGCTACGGATGAATTCTCCAACCTAATTCAAGGTATTGGTGGCGAAGGATTGAACGCATTTACCAGTTACGATGTAACCTGCTTTATGAACTCCTTCCCAGCTTACCAGATGGAGCGTTGGCTCACTCTTTACGCAGACCGTTTAACTAATCCTGTTTTCCGCACCTTCCAAGCCGAACTTGAGAATGTGTTTGAGGAATACAATATGTACCTTGACGACAACTCCACCCACGTGCGCAACTTTATCTTCGGCAAACTCTATGAGGGACATGCCTACGCACGCGACATCATCGGCTATCCAGAGGACCTGAAGAATCCTAAACTGCGCAAGCTCATCGACTTCTACAATACATGGTATGTGCCTAACAATATGGCACTTATCTTGGTGGGTGATTTTGAGATTGAGACTACCAAACCATTGATAGAAAAGACCTTTGGCAAACTGCAATCGCGCCCTCTGCCTGAGCGCACAAAGTATCCTACTACCGCTTTCACCCAAGATGAACGCTATACTGCGAAACTGGGCTATATGCCTGAGTTGAATATCGCATACAACGGTGTGGCTGTGGGCGATAAAGATGAACTGACATTGAATTTCGTGGCTAATCTGCTCTCCAACTCCATGCAGATTGGTTTGCTTGACCAACTGACATTGGACAATAAACTCATGTATGCCGTAGCCGCCAACGACATGCGCCGTGACCAAGGTCGCTTCCTTGTGGTGGCAGTGCCATACATGGATGCTCAAACGCAAACCTATACTTCGCTCAAAGAAACGGAGGAATTGGTAATGAAAGAGGTGCAGAAACTGGTGGATGGCGACATTGACCCTGAGTTGGTGGAGATGGTGCGCCAGAACTTCTACCAAGAGTTTGACCGCACAATGGAGTATCCTCAGATGAAAGTATCGCTGCTCTACAACGCTTTTACTTATCAACAATCGGTAGAGGAGATCCTGCGCGAGAAAGAGTTGGTGGCTGCTATCACAATGGACGACCTCAAGCGTGTAGCAAAGCAGTATTTAGGTGCGCCAAAGAAGGTGTTTGAGATTGAGGAGGGTACACCTAAAAAAGACAAACTGCCCAAACCAAAAATCAAATCACTGGAGTCGCCAAAGGGCGAATCGGAGTATGCTGAGTACATCGAAACAATACCTGCTGGCAAACTTACACCTACTTTCATTGACTTCTCTGACATTGACCAAGATCGTTTCTACGAGGGTGTGAGCGTATATTGCACGCCAAACACCAAGAACCATATCTTCTCACTCCGCTTGAAATATGGTGTGGGCACATACGAGTTGCCACTATTGGAGTATGCTGTATCGCTAATGAATATGTCGGGTATCAAGGGTACACCAGGCATCAAACCCGCGGAGTTCCGCGCCAAACTTGCCAAACTGGGCGGTAAATGTAGTTACTCCGTGTCAGAGGGATACTTTTATGTGGATGTAGAAGGTAACGAAGATAACTTGGAAGAAATCATCTCGCTGGTCAATCTGCATATGATGTTGCCTAACTTCGAATCCGAAAACGACATGCTAATCAACAATATCAAGGGTCAAGTATATTCTTCGCGCCAAGTGGAGCAACGCAACACCGACATTGTGGCTGATGCTGCCTTTGATTATGTGCGCTATGGCGAAAACTCTCCATACATCAAGCGTCCCGCGCTGATGGAAGAGGTGCTGCAAATGACTCCTTCGCAACTCGAAGGTGTGTTGCACCAAGTGCAAAACTACGAGTTGGAGATTCACTACGCAGGTGCGTTGCCAGCATTGGATGTGAAGAATATCCTCTATACCAAACTCTCACTCAACCAGCATGTACGCCCAACCAAATCACCTGTGGAGCGTCCTGTTGTGCCTATTACGGAGAATAAGATATACTTCCTCCCTGATGCAAGTATGCAACAAGCCAAAGTGTATTTCCTCATTGATGGCGAACCATACAACGTGAAGGAAGCAGCAAACTATATGGCATTCAACGAGTACTTTGGTGGCGGTTTCTCTGGTCTGGTAATGAACGAGATACGCGAAAAACGCTCTATGGCATACAGTGCATATGGCTATTTCTCTCGCCCATCAAAACAAGGCCAGATGACCAAGTTCGTGGGTTATGTAGGTACACAATCCGACAAGGTAGCTGATGCGATAGACGTGTATATGAGCCTCTTGGATTCTATGCCACAATATCCCGAAACGATGGAGAATATCCGCACCGTCTTACGTCAGTCGATATTGTCCAACAAACCTACTTTCCGTGGCAAGAGCCAACGCTTGACAGCCAATATGCTATTGGGCTACAAGGTGGACCCTGCCATGCTGCAAGTGCGTGATATTCAACGCTTGACTTTTGATAATGTGCTATCTTTCTATGAGCAACGAGTAAAAGGTAAACCTATCACTATTCTCATCATGGGTGACCCTAAACTCATAGACCAAAAGCAGATCAAAGCCAAGTATGGCAAGATTACCAAACTCTCTAAATCACGATTGTTTAGTTACTAATCGCCACAAAATAGAACCTTACCCAAAACGCCATTTATGCCACAAACATAGATGGCGTTTTGCTTGTAATATACAAAATAGTACTTTTATTAAGTGAAGAAGTGCCTTGAATGGCACTTCGAGTATTGCGCCCGAAAAGTACCCACTTTGAGGATTAAGCGCAATACACCCTACTTTTCCCTTTTCATATACGTAACATATACGTAACATATACGTAAGATATACGTAGGATAATCGAGTTGTTATCGAAGGAGGTTCGTATGTGCTTCCTGCCTTTGTCAGTCATGCTTCTTTCCGCTATCTTTCTCGAAACCACTCCGATACCATTTCGTTACCAGTCCATTACTATCCTGTACCTTCCCCGTACTTTGCTGCTACTATTGCACGCTTTCACCTTTCAGTTTTGTTTTTGCTCTCCAATGCAGCATTGCATTCTTTAAGCAAAAACAAAGTTTCTCCTTGATTTTTATTTATTTTTATAGGGCTCACCGAGCCCGTATTTTTGTTCAAATATTTATCGCAGTCACTTTTTCTCCTCAAAAATTTGCATATCCGCAAATTTTGTTGTACCTTTGCACCCGAATCCTACGCTGGAGGGAAATATGTCCTGCGAAAAGCGTTTCGCAAAGGTTCTTTCTTGGGGTAGGTTTTTGACATATTGAAATAGCGTTTATTGACAAGGCTTCTATCTCGCTTGTGTGATGGAATTTCCTTGACGCTTTGCGTTTGACCAATAGAAAACTTCGCAACTTTTCATTTGGATAAGTCAAAATCAAAGTAACAGTAAATGCCTATGGGTATGATTATATCCATGCTACATCTGCATAGGGTGTAGTGTGTTTTCATACCAGCGTAGGTTTCCTGTTGTTTATTTTACTTATCCGGCAATGCGAAGGCCTCTATTGGTGAATAATCAACGGAGGTCTGCGCTTTTTGTGTATCTATGTGTCAATAACCAATAAATAAACAACAATACAAACTCTTAAAATCAAGTAGTTATGAAGAAATTCTTTACTCTTTTGTGCGTAGCCTTTTGTGCTACTTCACTTTTCGCTAATGTCGTAACAGGCACTTGCGGCGATAACCTCCAATGGTCCTACGACACCGACACCCATGCCCTCACCATCACTGGCTCGGGAGATATGTATTGGAGCGGTGAACGCCCTTGGGAACAAGTGGCAGGTGAAATCACCTCCGTTTCTCTCCCTGATGGCTTAACGAGTATTGGACGTTATGCTTTCTATGGTTGCTCCTCCCTCACCTCTATCACCATCCCTAATAGTGTAGCGAGTATTGGAAATTTGGCTTTTGAGTATTGCTCCTCCCTCACCTCTATCACCATCCCTAATAGTGTAGCGAGCATTGGAGGTTATGCTTTCGATGGTACAGGTATATATAATAATGAATCTAATTGGGAGAATGATGTATTATATATTGATAATTGCTTGATAGACGCAAAGGAATCAATTTCAGGTACTTATACAATCAAAGAAAATACTCGTTTGATAGCAGCTTATGCTTTCTATAATTGCTCCTCCCTCACGTCTATCACTATCCCTGAGGGCGTAACGAGCATTGGAGATTATGCTTTCCGTGGTTGCTCCTCCCTCACAACTCCTGTTTACAATGCACATTGTTTTGCTTATATGCCTACTTCTTTTGAGGGTGCTTATACTATTCCAGATGGTATCAAACAGATTGCAGGTAGTGCTTTCTATGAATGCTCCTTCCTCACCTCTATTACCATCCCCGAAAGCGTAACGAGCATTGGAAGTAGTGCTTTCTATGAATGCTCCTCTCTCACCTCTGTCATCATCCCCAATAGCGTAACGAGCATAGGTTCTGATGCTTTCCAAGATTGCTCCTCTCTCACCTCTGTCACCATCGGCAACAGCGTAACGAGCATTGGAGGTGAGGCTTTTTGTAATTGCACTTCTCTCATCTCCATCACCATCCCCAACAGTGTAACGAGCATTGAAGAGCTGACATTCTGTCAGTGCTCCTCCCTCATCTCTGTCACTATTGGTAACAGCGTTACGAGTATTGACGAGTCTGCTTTCGTTGGTTGCTCCTCCCTCACCTCTATGGTAGTTGAAACCGGTAATAGCACTTACGATAGTCGCGAGAACTGCAATGCGATTATTGAAACAGCAACGAATACCCTTATTGCTGGCTGCCAAAATACGATTATCCCCAACAGCGTAACGAGCATTGGAGGTGAGGCTTTTTCTCATTGCACTTCTCTTACCTCCATCGCTATCCCCAACAGCGTCACGAACGTTGGAAGGAATGCTTTCTATTATTGCTCCTCCCTCACCTCTATCACTATCCCAAGTAGCGTAACAAGTATCGAAGGAGAATCGGTTTTCGCTGGTTGTATATTCGTCAAAGAGAATTTCATTAACAATAGTTCGTTAGACGCACAAGCAAACAACTATTGGGGAGCAACGATAGTGGACAGTGAAACAGATGGATTAATTATCCGAAACGACACGGTGATACGCTGTAGACCAAATGTAATATCTGCTAATATTCCAGCAAATGTTACGACTATTGGAGATTTTGCTTTCTATTATTGCACTTCTCTCACTTCCATTACCATCCCCGAAGGCGTAACGAGCATTGGAGGTTATGCTTTCGATTATTGCACTTCTCTCACCTCTGTCACTATCCCTAACAGCGTAACGACTATTGGAGATTTTGCTTTCTATTATTGCACTTCTCTCTCCAGTGTCACCTGCCTAGCCATGACACCATCTGCAATGGGAGTATTGGTATTTGGTGAATGTGACAATCCGACCTTATTCGTTCTTTGCAATGCTTTGTCTGATTACCAAGCACACAAGCAGTGGGGACAATTTGCAAATATCGAATGCATCGGTGCAGAAGCAGTCGAGACAGAAGAAGTAGTTATTGAATCAGGAACAACTACTATAAGCATCACATGGCCTACAGAAGAAAGTGCAAACACCTATACTATTGTAGTCAAAAAAACTGATGAAGTAGTATGTACCCTCATCTTCAATGCCGACGGACAATTAATCAATGCTACTTTTGCTCCAGGTCGCAATGGCAATCGTCCTGCGCAATATGCAGAACAAGTGGCTGATGGTAGTGGTTTCCGTTTTACCGTCACTGGTTTGGAGGAAGGTACTGATTATACCTATGAGATTGTGGTAAAAGATGAATTGGACAATACTATCAGCAACTATTCGGGCGAATTTAGTACACAATCAAATATCTCAACCGCTACGGATAACATCCATACTGAATCTACCACCCAAAAGATTCTCCGCAACGGTCAACTCCTCATCATCCGTGACGGCAAGACCTACAACATAATGGGACAGGAGTTGTAAACTGTTTTTAGAATTGAGAGGACGCTTCGCTATAGTTTAGTGGACGTCCCCTTCGGACTACAACTTAGACTGAGGCGCGGGCAGAAATGCCCGCGCTGTGTTTATCCTTTCAGAGGGGGGCGGTGGTCTTCGGAAAACGGGAAACTGAAAAGTGAAAACAGAAAAGCCACAGATAGGGCACAAATAGCCCATAGATGTGCTACAGTGATCGCGAAGTGGTCGCGTAACCTGTGAGAAACTTGAAAGCAATTTAAAAGCTATGCGAAAGGCTATTAGAACTATAAAGTATGGGGGATGAGTGATGCACGATTTGCTAAATCGGCTCAAAAAAGCGATTATTTTTACACTTTTTGGCTCAAAGTGAGCCGATAATCCAAATATTTTTTGTAATTTTGCACCGATTTTACAAAATGACTTATGGAAACATCTCGTGAAATACTGCAATTTTTGCACTATCATCCCCTCTCTTCACGCGAGGAGATTCGTGCTGGTATCAACTTTCAAGAAAGTGATGCAACTCTCAAACGCCTTATTGTCAATGGCGTAGAAGCAGGCAATATTCAGGTGGAGGGCAAAGCGCGTGCAACGCGTTATACTCTATCTAATCGTGCACATCTACTAATGCCCCTGTCATTAGATACCTATTTCGCACAAGATGTGGACGAACGACAAGTGCAAAGAAGTTTCAACTTTGCACTCATCAACGAGCAATTGCCTCAGGTCAATCTGTTTACAGACGAGGAGTTGGCACGATTAAATGCGTTGCAAGCAGAGTTTCGTGCACATATCGTTGAGATGACAGACAACGAGTATCGTCGTGAAATGGAGCGATTGGGAATTGATCTCAGTTGGAAATCTTCGCAGATAGAAGGTAATACATACTCCCTATTAGAAACAGAACGATTACTACGTGAAAGCAAAACAGCCGATGGCAAGACCAAAGAAGAAGCTGTAATGCTACTCAACCATAAAGATGCTTTGCGCTTTATCTTGAATAATCCTGATTATCTTCAAGAGTTGACGATCAATCGTATTGAGGATATTCATACACTACTAACCAAAGAATTGTCCGTAGATAAAGGGCTACGTCATAGACGTGTGGGTATCACGGGCACACAATACCGACCATTGGATAACGAATTTCAGATTCGAGAGGCAATGCGAGATACTTGCGCGCTGATTAATAGCCGTAAGAATATATTTGAACAAGCATTGTTGGCATTAGTATTGCTCAGTTATATCCAACCTTTTATGGATGGAAACAAACGCACAGCGCGTATTACGAGCAATGCATTGCTGATTGCTAACGGATATTGCCCGTTGTCTTTCCGTACTGTGGATTCGATTGATTATAAGAAAGCTATGTTGATTTTCTACGAGCAGAACAACCTCTACGCTTTCAAACAAATCTTCATCAATCAATATGAGTTTGCTGTACAAGAATACTTCTAATATGGGTGGTTAGATGCTTTGAAAATCAAATTTTTTAAGCACGCATTTGTCTATGTGAAGAAAAAGTAGTACCTTCGGACGCCGCCTTGCACTAGTGCAATTCCCCCGAAGCTACTGCAAAAAAATGTAGCCTATGGCAATAAAAATAAACTTTTCTTGCACATATACATTTTTTTTTGTACCTTTGTAGCGATATTTATAGTGACATCAAAAGAATTATGCATCAATCAGGTTTTGTAAATATAGTAGGTAATCCCAATGTGGGTAAGTCCACATTGAT
>CAMEKM010000013.1 GCA_945921355.1 uncultured Bacteroidales bacterium | reverse complement strand
AATGCGTTTTACTTGATTTGGAAGGAGTCGGAGTATGTGCCTGAGAAGCAGTATAGTAAACTGGTGCTGGATGTGCTGGTGAACGAGCGACCGTTCTTGTCTGATGTGGTGATTGAGAGTCAAGTGACTGATTCTATGCGGGGAGCACAGCGTGATATACGAGTGGATATTCACTATGCGGGTATGCTGATTAAGGAGGCATATGGTACGTTTCATGTGTTACCAATGGGCGAGAAGCGTGCGAAGATAGGTATGGAGGTGCATGTGAAGTTTGGTTGGTTTTTCCGCATCTTTATCTCGCGCAAAGTGTATAGCGAAACCATCGATTGGCGACTGGTACGCTTTGTGACTAATTTGAAACTCCGTGCAGAAGGTATCGTGGTAGATGATGCGTATTGGGAGAGTTTGTGAAGATAAAACTTTATCACTACAAAATGTAGTATATTATAAAAAGATAACCAAAATTTTGAAACAAAAATACGGGCTCGGAGAGCCCTACAAAAATAAATAAAAATCAAGGAGAAATTTTGTTTTTCTCTAATGAATGCAGCATGCTGCATTGGAGAGCGAAACAAAATAGAGTTGAAGGTTATAGGCAAGAATTATGAATATATTAGAAAGAATAGATGGACTTGAAGCGAAGTTTCACGAGGTGAGTTTGCTGATTACTGACCCAGCGGTGATAGCTGATCAAGCGCGTTATGTGCGATTGAATCGTGAATACCGCGACTTGGAGCGTGTATTGGAATCGGCAGAGAAGTACAAGAAAGCGGTCAATAACTTGGCGGAAGCGAAGGAGATTTTCTACAACGAGTCAGATGCCGATTTGCGCGAGATGGCACGTGCAGAGATAGATGAGTTGGAGCCACAGATCCCTGCTCTGGAAGAAGAAGTGAAACTCATGCTCTTGCCTCAAGACCCAGAGGACGGCAAGAATGTGGTAATGGAGATTCGCGCTGGAACAGGTGGCGACGAGGCGAGTATCTTTGCAGGCGACTTGTTCCGCATGTACAGCAAGTACTTTGAGACACACGGCATGAAAATGACGGTGAGCAGTTTCTCGGAAGGAGCAGTAGGCGGATTCAAGGAGATTATCTTCAACGTGTCGGGTGAGAATGTCTATGGCACATTGAAATACGAGTCAGGTGTGCATCGTGTACAGCGTGTGCCTGTCACCGAGACGCAAGGTCGTGTGCATACGTCGGCTGCTACGGTGGCGGTATTGCCAGAGGCGGACGAGTTTGAGGTGCATATCAACGAGGGCGAGATTAAGTGGGAGACCTTCCGCAGTGGCGGTGCTGGTGGTCAGAACGTGAACAAGGTGGAGTCGGGTGTGCGTTTGCGTTACAACTGGAAGAACCCTAATACGGGCGAGGTGCAAGAGATATTGATTGAGTGTACCGAGACGCGTGACCAGCCGAAGAACAAAGAGCGTGCACTCTCGCGCCTGCGCACGCAGATATATGATAAGGAGCATCAAAAGTATATCGACGATATTGCTGCACGCCGTAAGACCATGGTCAGCACAGGCGACCGCTCTGCGAAGATTCGTACTTACAACTATCCTCAGGGGCGTATCACCGACCACCGTATCGGTTATACGATTTACAACCTGCCTGCCTTTATGGATGGCGAGATTCAGGGTGTGATTGATGCCCTGCAAGTGGCGGAGAATGCGGAACGTATGAAGGAGAGCGAATTATAATAGATCTGCCGTTGATCTGCCACGTAAGTGATAGGAATAGTGCGTTTATTGTGCGTGAATAGTGCGTGAATAGTGCGTGAATTGTGCGTGTATTGTGCGTGAATAGTGCGTAATTGATAAGGCAAGTTAGAGAAAAACGATAATGTATTTATTTTATACACCTGACATAGAAAGTAGCCATTTCCTTAGCGAAGAGGAGTCAGCGCATTGTGTGCGTGTGCTGCGCTATGACCGTGGCGATGAGATACTGCTGACCGATGGGCGTGGTACAACCTATCAAGCGCGTATCACGAATCCGCACCCTCGCCATTGCGAGTTTGAGGTGTTGAGCCAAGAGAAGCAAATAAAAACGCACAATATCTATTTGCATGTGGCGATTGCGCCCACGAAAAATATCGAGCGATTGGAATGGATGGTGGAGAAATGCACAGAGATTGGCGTGGATGAGATTACGCCGCTATTGTGCCGATTCTCGGAGCGTAAGCATCTGCGCAATGACCGATTGGAAAAGATTATCCTTTCGGCTGCCAAACAGTCGCTTACGCCCTATCTGCCTAAACTCAATCCGCTGACGGACTTTGCTACGCTGATGGAGATGTATGGCGATGAGGCGATGAGGCGAAAAGGCGAAGATACAATGGATAAATTTATAGCTCATTGCTACAAGGATGAGAAACGCGAACTGAAAGACGTACTGCGCAAAGGTAAGGACGTGCTTATTTTGATTGGTCCAGAAGGCGACTTCTCGGAGCAGGAGGTAGAGCAAGCAATTGCGCAAGGCTTTGTGCCTGTAGGATTAGGGCGTTCGCGCCTGCGTACGGAAACGGCAGGTGTGGTAGCATGCCATACGGCGGTGTTGTTGAATGAATAAGCCTACCCCCATCCCCTCCCTAAAGGGAAGGGAGGATGTTAGAAGATGTTAGAGCAACTATTACATATTGACACGGAGATTCTGTTGGCAATCAACGGATGGCATGCACCATGGGCAGATAAGCTGATGTGGATTATCTCGGCAAAGGCGACATGGATTCCGCTGTATGTATTGCTGATTGGATTGCTCATCTGGCGGTATCGCAAGCCCGCTCCAACGGCGGTAAAGTGGCTGCAAAGAGTGCCTGCGTGCGTAGTGATGATAGTGGTGATAGCGTTGGCAGTTGGTGCTGCGGACTTTATTGCTTCAGGGATACTGAAAGACCTTGTTGCTCGCCCACGTCCTACGCGCGTACCCGAATTAGAAGGTGTGTTGCACTTGGTAAATGGCTATCGCAGCGGACAATACGGATTTGTCAGTAGCCATGCGGCGAATACGATGGCGTGTGCGTTGCTCTTCTCACTCATTTGGCGCAACAAAATAGCCACCTGTGGCTTGATGCTTTGGGTGGCGGCAAATTGCTATAGCAGAATGTATCTGGGGGTGCATTATCCGACGGATATATTGGGTGGACTTATGATTGGGACCCTGACGGCGCTTGTTGGATATTGGGTGCTTCGCCGTATGCATTCAGTGGAATAGAGTCGCCTGAGCGTGTAATGATTCGGTTGTAAGGTTGATGATGGCGATGGGGCTCGTAATTGACTTGCTGAATCATAAACTGTTGATATTGAATGGGAGTGAGTATTTTTTGCAATTCAGCGTTCATCTCTTGCATATATTGCATAGCCTCCGCACGCGTATTGCTGATTACACGTTTGCGTGCAAACTTAAGATGCATACGAAAGAGCGTATCCTTGACGATGCTATCATGAATACCTAACTCACGCACTAACATCTCGGTTTGCTTGCGAGCAATGTCCTCTGGAGTGCGATGCGGTTGATGATGCTGCGCATTCAAATGAACAACAGAAACAAATGCAGCGATAATAAATATATACCAAGTTTTTTTCACACACAAAATTGTACAAAAACTGTGCCATAGTGTTTAGTGTTTAGAGTTTAGAGTTTAGAGTTTAGTGTTTAGAGTTTAGAGAAGAGGTATGGATCAATCAGAGTGGAAAATAGCCAAACGATTATATTTCTCTGAGGAGGGGAGAGCCAGAACATCGCGTCCTGCGGTGCGTGTAGCATTAGGAGGCATATTGATAGGGGTGATGGTGATGATTGTAGCGATTTGCGTAGTGGTAGGATTCAAACAAGAGATTCAGCGCAAGGTGGCAGGCTTTGGCAGCCATATCCAAGTGGTGAATTTTGACAATAATGCGACCTACGAACTACAACCAGTGGAAGTGTCGGATTCGTTGCTGATGAAATTGCGGGGATTACCTCACGTGGAGCATGTATCGCTCTTTGCATCTAAACCTGGTATATTGAAGACGGATAGTGCATTTCAAGGAATCATTTTCAAGGGTACAGATTATTGGAGTTATTTCGATGAGAACCTCATAAGTGGCTCATTGCCAAAGGAAAAGAACGAAGTAATCATCTCTACTGTATTGGCTAACCAACTGCATTTGACGGTAGGTGATCCTATTTTGTGTTATTTCGTGCAAGAAGATTTGCGCGTGCGCAAGCTGTATATATCAGGACTATATAACACCTATATGAGCGAAATGGATCGCTTGTTTATATTAGGAGATATTGAGTTGGTGCGCCAACTGAATCACTGGAAAGCATCGCAAGCTTCAGGCATAGAGGTGCTGGTAGATGACTTGAAGCATTTGCACGAAGCTGCCGACCGTGTGTATTTTGCAACCGCCAATCGGTTGGACGAAGCGGGCAATGCGTTTTACACTCAAACACTTGAGCAGTTGAATCCACAGATTTTCGGGTGGTTGGATTTGCTGGATATGAATGTGGTAATAATCATTGCATTGATGTTGGCGGTATCAGGATTTAGTATCATTACAGGATTGATTATCTTGATATTGGAGAGTATAACATTGATTGGAACGCTGAAAGCATTGGGAGCTGATAATCGTTTTGTGCGTCGTATTTTTATTTACGAAGCGATATTGTTGGTGGGCAAAGGTATGCTATGGGGAAATGTGTTGGGTTTAGGAATAGTGGCACTGCAGTATTTCACGCAAATAATACCATTGGACGCTGCGGTATATTACGTGAGCTATGTGCCAATGGCTTTCCCATGGGGATGGTTGGCAGCATTGAACGTGGGCGTGTTGTTGGTGGCATGGGTGATTATGTTGGCACCATCTGCCATCGTATCACAGATTAGCCCTGCCAGAGTTATGCATTTTGAATAAGGAAGTTTGGATATGAAACTTTATACATCAATAGATATCGCTCCTTCGGAGAAGAAGATAGATTATGATGACAAGATCCTGCTCTTGGGGTCATGTTTTGCCGACAATATAGGTGCGAAGTTTGGAGAGCATTATTTTCAGGCGACTATCAATCCCTATGGTACATTGTATAATCCAGCTTCGATTGCTCGGTCCATTACTGATTCTCAATATCCGATACCCAATTCCCAAATTATCCATCACAATGGCTTATGGCACTCTATGATGCATCATGGTGCGTTTTCGGGGGTGGATAAAATGGAGGTAATGGCTCGTTGTGAGCAGAGTCGGGAGCAACAGCAGTGCGCACTGAGGGAGGCCACAACAGTGATTGTTACGTTCGGTACGGCTTGGGTGTATGAGATGGATGGTCAGGTGGTGGCTAACTGCCACAAGCTGCCAGCTAATCGCTTTACACGTAGGTGCTTGGCGGTGGACGAAATCGTGGAGATGTGGCAGCCGATTGTGGCAAGTATGCCTGATAAGCATTGGATTTTCACGGTAAGCCCCATACGCCATGTGAAGGATGGATTGCATGCCAATCAAGTGAGCAAAGCCATCCTTTTGCAGGCAGTGGATGAAGTAGGGCAGTCGTATTTTCCTTCGTATGAGATTATGATGGATGAGTTACGCGATTATCGCTTCTACGCGGAGGATATGGTTCATCCTTCGCAAGTGGCGGTGGATTACATCTGGCAGCGTTTTGTGGATACGTATATGACGGAAGATACGCAAGGCGAGATGCGAACATTGCATCAATTGTGGCTCGATCGTCAACATCGCTTCTTGCATCCTGATTCGGAAGAAGCAATGCGGTTTAGACAGCATATCGAAAAACGTACTATGGCATTGGAAGCAATATATCCATGGATTCAATGATGTATGCAAACGTTAGCAATTAAAATTGGTGTGTAAATAATAAAAAATACTGCATTTTCCATTTATTTTGTGTACCTTTGCGCAAAATCTAATAATTCACATGAAAAAGCTTTTATTTCTTACCTTGCTTTTTGTTAGCAGCATTTCTGCTATGGCTGCTACTTTGTTTCCAAGCCGTACGGATTTCCGTGACGAGCAAATCTATTTTGTGATGACTACCCGTTTTTATAATGGTGATCCAAGTAATGACACTCAATGTTGGGACGCGCAAAACTACAATGTTGGTGACCCCGCTTGGCGTGGCGACTTCAAGGGACTGATTGAGAAACTGGACTACATCAAGGCTCTCGGCTTTACAGCAGTATGGATTACTCCTGTGGTGGAGAATGCTTCTGGCTATGACTACCACGGCTATCACGCCCGCAACTTCTCGAAAGTGGACAAACGCTATGAGAGCGAGGATGTGAAATTTCAAGACCTGATTGATGCAGCGCACGCAAAAGGTATGAAGATAATCTTGGATATTGTATTGAATCACACAGGTAACTTCGGCGAAGAGAATCTCTGCAAATTATTTACCCGCGATTGGGAGGCCGATCAAAGCGATATTGATGATTGTATGGTGCCTTATACAAAGAAAGATGGTGGTAAGTTGCCTGACAACTATCTTTCTATGCCTGGTGGTCAGCAATATTCTGCGCGTTTGGCACAGATGAAGAATACCGATGGTCAAAACCATGACAAGAACAACTACTGGCACCACTATAGCCATTTCAACTGGGACGATGATAGCCGTTGGTGGGGACAGATTGCAGGTGACTGCGTGGACCTCAACACTGAGAACCAATACGTGGCTAACTATCTCGTTAAGTGCTATGGCGAGTTTATTAAGATGGGTGTGGACGGTTTCCGTATTGATACTGGTGGTCACATCTCTCGTTTGACTTTCAACAAGAACTTTATCCCTCAGTTTGAGGCATTGGCAGAAGAGCATAAGGCAGCACGTAATGGTGGCGACTTCTTTATGTTTGCTGAGGTATGTGCACGTGACCGTAACGTGACCTATCGTAACCATGACAATTTGAGTCCATACTTCTACACATGGAAGGAGAAGAAGAACTACGCTTGGGATACCAGCGAGATTTCATGGAATGATATATTGGTAAAAGAGGGCGAGAAAGGTAACCATACTAACGTAACTTCTGTTAATCAACATGCTGCTGATAATGATGGTCAATATAGCGATGGTCGTACATCACAAAACGCCTTGCTCAATGGTAATAACTATCACGAACCTGATTACAGCCAAAATTCTGGTTTGAGCATTATTGACTTCCCAATGCACTGGAACTTCCGGACAGCAAGCGAAGCGTTTGGGGTGAAATATGGCGACAAATACTACAATGATGCGACTTGGAATGTAACCTATGTGGATTCTCACGACTATGCTCCAGACGGTGCACCAGAAGGGACACGCTTTGACCAAAGCGAGGACACCTGGGCAGAGAACTTGGCATTGATGTTTACCTTCCGCGGTATTCCCTGTGTATATTACGGCTCAGAGATTCAATTTAAGAAAGGTTGTGTGATTGATAAAGGGCCAAATATCGCATTGAAAGAGACAGGTCGTGCATATTTCGGTGGTTATATCAAAGGTGATATCAATGTGACCGACTTTGCTGAATATAGCAACGCTTCTGGCAATATTGCGCAAACACTAAACCATCCTCTTGCGTTGCATATCCAACGTTTGGCTAAAATTCGTATGGCTGTGCCTGCATTGCGTAAAGGGCAATATTCTACTGATGGCTGTAGTGGATCGTTTGCTTTCAAACGTCGTTATACTGATGCTACCACCGATTCTTATGCGTTGGTAACAATTTCTGGTAATGCTACTTTCTCAGGCATCGAGAATGGTACATATGTGGATTGTGTGACAGGTGATACTAAAACTGTGAATAATCGTACTCTCAGCGTTTCTTGCTCAGGCAAGGGCAATCTGCGCGTGTATGTGCTGAATACAGAAAAGACCAAAGCTCCTAGTAAAGTAGGTGTGGACGGCAAATATGTATATGGAACAAAGAACGCAGGTACTTATCCAACTTGGGACGGTACTCAAGAAGAGTTAGATGACCGCTTTGGTGAGGGTGGCAGTACCGATTGGGGCGAACCAGTAGAGCCATGTTTGGCTTCGGCTGAAGAGCGTGCGGTTTTCTTCAAAGGAGAGAAAGATTGGGGAACTTCAGTAGCAGTACATATTTGGGATAGCAAAGGTGACCTCACTGGTGGATGGCCAGGACAACGTGCCGAGCATCTTGGTGGTGGGACGTTCAAATTCGTTATTCCTGAAAGTATGATAGGTGATGGTTCGAACTGGCAAATAATTTGGAATAATAATGGCAATGGCAAGCAAACAGGGGATTTGAAGTTCCAAATGCGCGGATTGTACACTCCAAATGGTTATCAAAGTATCGTAACCAAACTCTGTGAGGGCGGTGATACAGGCGAGACACCTAATCCAGATCCTGATCCAGAACCAGATCCATATCCAACTCCTGATCCAGAACCACAAGGCATTACTGTAAAAGCCAAAGTTCCCGCACATTGGTCCGAAACAATCACCGCATGGGTATGGGCAGATGGTATGGACGGGCGTTCTGTGGCTCCTACGAAAGATGGCGATTGGTATGTTGTTACTGAGAATGTCACATCACTTAATATCATCTTCCGCAATGGTACAGATTGGAACGGCAATGCTAATCAAACAGAGGATATTACTAATATTACTACTAATACTTGCTACCAACTCTCTCAATTGGGAGATGCAAAAGCTCAGTACACTCAGGTTGATTGTGGTGATTCCACCAATATTGACAATGTGGAAATAGACCAATTACAGGCGCGTAAATTACTTTATAATGGTGCGTTGTATCTAATAATGCCTAATGGTGACATCTACAATACTGCAGGTACATTGATTAATCAGCAATAAACGCACAGATTTATTCCCGCTGAAAATCGCTGAGATACAAAATTCTCAGCGATTTTCTTGCATATATGCGTAATTTTCAGTACCTTTGCACGCAAATTAAAATGGAGTACTATGTTTGACAATTTATCAGAAAGATTAGAACGCTCGTTTAAGATTCTTAAAGGTGAAGGTCGTATCACCGAAATTAATATCGCGGAAACTGTCAAGGATATTCGCAAAGCCTTATTGGAAGCCGACGTTAACTATAAGACAGCCAAGCAGTTTACCGATCAGGTTAAAGCCAAAGCACTTGGTCAAAACGTGATGACCGCTGTTCGACCTGGACAACTCATGGTGAAAATTACCCACGACGAATTGGCTGCCCTAATGGGTGGCGAAACTGCCGAAATCAATCTCAAGGGTAGCCCTGCAGTAGTATTGATGAGTGGTCTTCAAGGTTCGGGTAAAACCACTTTCTCTGCGAAACTGGCAAACTATCTCCAAACCAAGAAAAATAAAAAGGTTATGATGGTGGCTTGCGACGTATATCGTCCTGCGGCTATTGAGCAGTTGCGCGTACTAGGCGAGCAGATCAACGCCAAAGTATATACTGGCGAAGGCGAAACCAACCCTGTCATCAAAGCAGAGAAAGCCATTAAGGAAGCCAAAGCATATGGTTATGATGTCGTAATCGTGGATACTGCAGGTCGTTTGGCTGTGGATGAACAGATGATGCAAGAGATTGCTGCTATCAAGCAAGCTATCAACCCCCAAGAGACCCTTTTCGTGGTCGATGCCATGACGGGTCAAGACGCGGTGAACACCGCCAAGGAGTTCAACGACCGTCTTGATTTTGACGGAGTTATCCTAACCAAACTCGATGGTGATGCCCGCGGTGGTGCGGCATTGAGTATCCGCTCAGTGGTACAAAAACCAATCAAGTTTATAGGTACAGGCGAGAAGATGGACGCATTGGATGTCTTCCACCCATCGCGTATGGCTGACCGCATCTTGGGCATGGGTGATGTGGTATCACTTGTGGAGCGTGCGCAGGAGCAATATGATGAGGCAGAAGCGCGCCGTATCAGCAAGAAGATTGCGAAGAATCAGTTTGACTTCAATGACTTCCTCTCTCAACTTGCCCAAATCAAGAAGATGGGTTCGATGAAGGATTTGATGGGTATGATTCCTGGTATGGGCAAAGCCCTCAAGGATGTGGAGATTAGCGACGATGCTTTCAAACCTATTGAGGCGATGATCTCATCAATGACACCAGCTGAGCGTGCTAACCCTGCGTTGCTTAATGGTAGTCGTAAAAATCGTATTGCCAACGGTTCAGGAACAAGCATTGTGGAGGTCAATCGCTTCCTCAAACAGTTTGAACAGACGAGCAAGATGATGAAGAAAATGCAGCAAATGCAAGGTATGCGTAGAAGATAAATGACTGTAAAAGAGATATTCGAACTTCGTCGCGAGGGTAAAGTAGAGGAGGCGTATAACGCTATTTTACCTATGTACCGCGTGCATCATGGCAAATATACTAGTTTGGCTATGTTTTGGTGTGCGGTGGATATGATGAATGTGCTGCTAAGCAAGGCGGTTGATGCTAGCGATGCATCGCTTGCAGCCTTGGCAGAAGCGGAAAAAATCTACCTGAGCCTTCAGCGTCTTGCACCGAAGATATATGATGAGTCAGGTGCTTGCCTACAAGCAGTTCTAAACCTCGCCGGGGCACTTCAATCCACACGCATACGGGTGAAAGTGAAGTAATGACGGAATGTGAAATATAATAAATAAGGAGGCAAACGCCTCCTTATTTATTATTATATGGATAAATCGTAAATTGTTTCGTAGGTATGCCAGCCGAATTGCTCTGCTGTAGTGCGATTGATTAAAATGTCATCTACGAAATGAAATGGTGGTTCACAGTTCCATGCACGCAACTGATTATCAACGAATTCGTATATACGAGGGTCTGGTTTGCTCATATGCATGAGGTGCGAAGCAAAACAGTACTCAAACATTGACATATCGTATTGCGACAAGATATGTTCCCAATGCAATTCATTGTTGTTGCTCAAGAGGAATAAGCGATGTCCCTTATCTTTCCAAGTTCGTATCAAGTCCAATCGTTCAGCAGGAATGCCGCCATGCATGGCGTTCCATGCTGCGATAATCTCCTCGCGGGTGGTAGGGCGCACAGCATATTGCATAATACCGTCAATAAACGCATCGGTGGAGATGTCACCGCGTTCGTATTGCTCCATGAGGCTACCGGCAGTACCTTCGCCGTTGGAGGCAAGGCCGAGGATGGTTTTCATGTTTTCTTTGCCAAGAATATCGGTGAAACGAGCGATACATTCGGGCATGTTGTGATTCATTAGCACTCCGCCCATGTCGAGGATGATAGTCATTATTTTAGAAGTTAGACCGCCTACGGCTGTTAGACCGTTGACGCTGTTAGAAGTTAGACTTTATTGTTACGAACACCGAAAATGGTAGAGCCGATGCGTACCATGGTACTTCCTTCTTCGATTGCCACGAGATAGTCGTCGGACATGCCCATGGAAATCTGTTTAGTGTTTAGAGTTGAGAGTTTAGAGGCGAGGGCTGTTATCTCCCTAAAACAACGACGCCATTCTGCTTGGTCATCCGTATTGGTCGCCATACCCATCACACCACATACTTCCACCCAAGGGTAGGACGCTACGCTATGGGAAGGCGTTCCGCCTATTGGATATTGGATATTGGATATAGACAAAATTTCTTCTGGGCTGAAGCCTGATTTGGTTGCTTCTTTGGCGACATGCACCTCTAACAACACTTTCACTCGACGCCCAATCTTCTCTGCTTCGCGGTTGATAACCTCCAATAAGCGCAGACTATCTACTGAGTGGATCAAGTGCACAAAAGGTACAATCTGCTTGACTTTATTCGTTTGCAGATGTCCGATGAAGTGCCAACGTATATCCTTAGGCAGGGCTTCGTACTTTGGCAATAATTCCTGTACACGACTTTCTCCGAAATCTCTTTCACCACACTGATATGCCTCCATAATGGCTTCCGTAGGATGGAACTTGCTCACACAAACAAGCGTAACCCCCGCAGGAATAGTGGTGCGAATAGATGCGATATGTTGTTCAATCTGATTCAAAGTGGTTCAATATTGAATGCCCTTAATGTTTTATACTGCGCGGAATACCTCGAGGATTGGCGAACGAGTGATAGAAATCACTTCGCAGTCAAGGTTGCTGACCGCTTGGTGCAACGATTTATTTGCCTCAGTGATATTACCAGCTTGTACATAGATAGTTACGGCTTTGCGTTTTTCTTTACCGTTATCCTCAATAGTAATCATCTCTACGCGTGCTTTGTACCATTGGTCGCCCTCTGGATTAGGAATGAGATCATAAAATTGCACTTGCTTGCAGCTTTTGGTTTCCCATTCGCCAGAGATGTATTTCTGAATTTCGCCTAGCAAACGTGCTTCCACATCTGCTGCAGTTAATCCCTCTACGAGGTAGGTCTCTTTGACGGCTTTCGGGTTGTCCTCGCCTGTTTGACGAGTGTAACTGATTTTTAATTCGTAGAATATCATAATTGTTTGTTTGCTCCGCTCACGTTGGTGGGCTTTGCCGTTTGATGGTTATACGTTCATGGCTCGCTTCGCTCACGTTAGTGAGTAGAGCCGTTGATAATCAGTGATTTGATGTCTGTTGCGTGTAATTTTCCTTCGGGGAAGGAGGTAATAGTACCTGACCAATACAGCACGGGTGCTACGGGTTCTGATTGTATTACTTGATCGAATGGTGTATTCTCATTGGCTTCCAGCAGCCAGTTATCTTGCAAATGAAAATACACATCACCCGCATGTTTGCGATAAATGGAGTGTTTGTGATCAGATGTGATAGCTTCGTGAATAGGATATGCCACTTGTACGCCTTCAAAATCCATCAGGAAGTTTGCTACTTGTCGTTGGATTGTTTCCAGTGACATGCGCTTCTTCTCTATTAACATTCGATTGAGATAAATAAATGGTCCATGACCGCCATCCACCCAACGTTCGTGACCATAGATAGCCATGAGATAGGTGCCTGTGAGTGCTGCGGCACGATCTACATTGAACGTTTGAATAGGCAAGTTAGCCATCTCAAGAGCAGTGGAAGAGTGCCCTTTAATGGGGCGACCAACAACGAGAATCTGGTAGTTCTCTTTTCCAATACGTTTACCCAACTGTTCCATCAAGAATCCCAAATCTTGGTTGATACCCATATACATATCTTCTTGCTCAGCTGATTCGATGGCATCGGATTGTGCTTGTGGGGACAGGGTGTTGAGTTGTAGCAATAGCAGGTCGGGAATGAGGTCTGTTCCTAATTGTTGTGTTTTTTGCAGCGCTAACGCCATTTCTATCACGAGCGTGTTGGCAGCAGGCGAGTGAAGTAAATGCTCTTTGTTGAGATAGGAGAAGCCGCGCTTACGTTCCTTTTCTGTAGGGCGACTGTACATGGCAATGTCCATACGTGGTGTCCACTCGCGCTCAGCGAGCAGATCAATTCGCCCGTTCATATTCATTTCATCGGCAGCCGCAGGCAATCCTTCAGGATAGAAGGAGGTTGTTACCCATTTGTGTGTATTTGCATCCAACCAGCAGCACGCGTTGGCGGCATGTCCGGCCATGAGGATGGTAGCTTCAGGTTGCAATCCAACGGCATAAATTTGCGCTTCTGTACCGCGCAGCATACGCCATTCGTCGGTGATGGTGGTTGAGAGAATACCGCGTGGCGAAATTTGCATGTTCGTGCCAATACCTGATGCTTGTTTATCGTATAGGATAGGCATGGGTTTACGTTCATTGCGACTGAAATACTGGTCAGCCATGATACTATGGTGTGCAGGAGTGGTACCTGTCATCAGTGTGGCAGTGGTTTCTTGTCCTCCATATACTTGGTGTGGAAACGATGCGGTAGTTTGAAATGCTTCTTCGCTCAATAAGCGCAAACCGCCAGCTGACCAATATGGTCGCATGGCAGTGAGGTTGTCTTGTGTCATACCATCCACCATGACCACCACGGTCAAACGTGGTTGAGCTGTAAGTATCAGACTGATTGACAGCAGAATGAGTATCAGCGATGTATATAAATGAGTCTTGTGCATACGTGAATAAGTGGAAATAAGATTAATCGCCAATTCAAGCCAACAAGTGGGTGGCATGAGAAGCAGGTGAGGAAAATAATCAGCGCCATAAGTAGCAGATAAATCACTCCTAAAACAATGTCAACACCCCATGTCAGTTTACCGCGTTTGCGATCGTACAGCGATAATGCGAGCATGAATAATGCAAATAGTGTAATACCCAACCAACAGTTGGCATACCATGGTACGACTGCTGTAGGAAAAGCTGCGATGTGCTGGTCTTTGATTAAAGGCGTGCCGTCAGAGAGGTATGCCTGAGCCATATAGTTCATTAACTCTTCAGGGAGAAAGAGACGTTGCTCGTTGGTCATCGGTTGGTCGGCCTCGTTGCCAAACACAAGATTGATACCAAAATCTACCCATGAGTTGTGCCCCGTATAATGTGTGATAGCTTGACGGAAAGTAGTGCCTTTGTAGCCCTGATAGGAAGATATGATAGTGTCTTGCAGAGCACTTTTGATAAGGTAATACGGACGTGTAGCACAGTTGTCGAACACGAAATTATACAGATAGTAGCGATTTTTGGGCTGATAGTTGAGTAGCAACGCATCAAAAATCTGTTGTTTCTGCGAAGGGTTAAGATTGAGTTCTTGCCAATAGGTGATGCGCCCGATATGACGATAGAATCTCTCGAAATTACGATAAGACTCAATGCCGAGTTGGTAGTAGGTCTCGCCATGTACAAACTTGATATAGAAATCATCGGAAGTCAAATCGAAGATACCATAGTTGAAGACAATATCTAGTTTTTGGGTAGTGTCCACCACGCGAATACCTGTATGCCCATATTTTGACCAAACTTGAGTGCCTGGTGTACAAGTGAGTAGATAGATTTGCGCACTATCGCTGAGTTGACGAGGAGCTGCCCATGCAACGCAAGCTATCAGGAGCAATATGGTGAGTAGATATTTACGCATTAGTGACAATCAGAGTAGGAATAAAGGTACATAGCAACCCCAATAGAAAACCACATACCACCTGCATTGGTGTATGGGCGTTGAGGTATAGCCGTGCATACATCAGCAGCAGAGATAGTACCAATATTATGATGATTAATATTAAAGGAAGCGTAGCGTAATTAAGCGCAAAACTGCATATTCCCCCTAACAAGCCGCCAATTCCCGTGAGGTGAGCCGATATTTTCCACCAATGGTTGATTATTGTTACTGCCAATAGTGCAATCATAGCACCAATGATGACCCAAAATAGGAATAGGGGCAATTGTAATGTCACGCGCACAAAATACGCCCAAAATCCGTAGCATATCAAGGTGTATATATATGGGGTAGTGCGTTGGCTGGCGTTGTCGATATGTAGCGAATCGATATACCCTTTGCGTTGCATAAATAGTAGTAAGATGATTGGAATAAGCAAGGTTAAAACGGCGGTACCTGCTAAGCAAACGCTTACATATATAGATGGCAATTGTGGAAACAGTTGCTTTGCTGCCAAACAAAACAGCACCATACCATATGTTGGCATCAGCATAGGGTAGAGCAATATGCTTGCTATTTGGGATAAGCGTTTTAACATGCTTGATTTCTATCCTTTTTTATTTCAACAACTGTCGGCGTATGCGTGCCACAGGGATATCCATTTGTTCGCGGTATTTGGCTACTGTACGTCGTGCAATGGGGTAGCCCGAATCGTGCATGATTTCCACCAATTGGTCGTCGGTTATTGGATGCGTTTTGTCTTCTTGTTCAATCACTTCGCGTAGTTTCTGCTTGATTTCGCGTGTAGAAACCTCATTGCCTTGGCTATTGATAATCTTATCTGAGAAGAAGAATTTGAGTGGGAAAACACCAAATTCTGTTTGTACGTATTTGTTGGCAAAGGTGCGCGAAATGGTAGATACATCGTATCCAGTACGGTCGGCTACATCCTTTAGTGTCAATGGTTTGAGGTACATACTATCGCCTTGCAAGAAGAAGTCGCGTTGCAATGCTACCAGCACTTCGATGGTTCGCATCATGGTTTCATTGCGCTGACGTATCGCGTCGATAAAGTATTTTGCATTTTCCACGTTGGTTTTCACAAATCGTGCGGCTTCACGAATCTGTGCGCTATTTTGCGATTCGGTTCGTGAATAATTCTCCAACATTTGTTGATAGTCATCCGAAACATGTAGTTCTGGTATATTGCCTTGATTGACGGTAATGGTCAGATCATTGTCCTCTTGCTCAATGATAAAATCAGGAATAATGATTGATTGGTTACGTTCAACCACCGTACCTATCCATGCACTTCCTGGGCGAGGATTGAGGCGGATGATCTCGGCAGTAGCTTGCTTGAGTTGGTCTTCGGTAATCTCCATACGCTGCATGATGCGGGCATATTTGCGATTGCTGAATGATTCGAAATGATTGCTTAGTATGTTGATTGCCAATGTGATAGAATCAGTTGGCTCTTTTCTGCGTAGTTGAATGAGTAGGCATTCTTGCAAGTCGTATGCTCCCACTCCTACGGGGTCAAACTGCTTTACCTGATCGACTATCTCTTGCATCTTTTCATCCGTCACCACTAATCCTTCGCGGAAACTCAAGTCATCTACCAATTCTTCCACCGTTCGGCGTAAATAACCATCTTCGTCGATATTACCAACCACAAATTTGGCTATATGGCGGTCGGGCTTATCCATCTTTGTGAGATAGATTTGCGACTTGAGGTATTCCGCAAAACTTGTTCCCATGGAGAATGGGATGTCTTCGTGTGCGCGACCACCAGTAGAGAGGGGTGATTCATGCACATCATCATCTTGCACATAGTCATCGTAGTCGAAGTCATCGTTTTGTAGCGGATTGGTGTAATCATCTTGCAGATTGGTGTCGTTGAGTTCCCCTTCTACATTCTGATCCATACCCTCTTCAAGTGCAGGATTTTTTTGCAATTCCTCATTGATACATGCCTGCAATTCGCAAGCAGGTACCTCCAACAGCCGCATTGCCTGAATTTGCGCAGGCGATAGCTTGAGCTGTTGTTTGAGTTGTTGCGAAAGGGTTAATGAGGTTGCCATATGTGTCCAATATTTAGTGTTTAGTGTTTAGTGCGTTTAGTACGTGTTGGGTAATGTATGCCAATTGTTCTTCGTCCAATTCGGTGTGCATTGGCAGTGATAATACGCATGCAGCCAAGCGTTCTGCCACAGGGAAGTCTCCTGTTTTGTAGCGTTCATCTTGATATGCTTTTTGCATGTGCAATGGTACGGGGTAGTAGATCATTGCTGGTATCTCAGCCTCTGCCAAAGCATTGCGCAGTGCATCTCGGTCCACGTCAATCAGTCGCAGTGTGTATTGATGGAAGACGTGTGTGGAGTGCTCATTGCGAGCAGGAATCAAGATGTTTGGATGGTTGGCGAATGCTTTGTCGTAGTATGCAGCAGCTGCTTGACGTGCTGCGATGTAGCTGTTGAGATGAGGCAACTTAGCATCCAAGATAGCTGCTTGAATGCTATCCAAACGTGAGTTAACACCTACTGTATCGTGGTAATAGCGTACTACCATACCATGGTTGGCTATGGCGCGCATTTTTGCTGCCAGGTCATCATCGTTGGTGAATATGGCACCTCCATCTCCATAGCAACCAAGGTTCTTCGATGGGAAGAAACTGGTGCAACCAATATCTCCCATTGTAGCAGCTTGCTTTTGTGTGCCATCAGAGAAGGTATATACCGAGCCAATGGCTTGGCAGGCATCTTCCACGATGTATAGGTTATGTTCTTTGGCAATAGCCATCAGTGCTTCCATATCGGCGCATTGACCAAACAGGTGTACTGGCACTATTGCTTTCGTCTTAGGCGTGATAGCTTTGCGTACTGCTTCTATGGAGAGGTTCATCGTATCCCAATCCACATCCACTACTACAGGTTTCAGTCCTAATAGTGCCACCACTTCGGCAGTGGCAATGAAGGTGAATGTTGGAGTAATCACCTCATCACCCTGTTTCAACCCTAACGCCATCAATGCTATTTGCAGCGCATCAGTGCCATTACCTACTGGAATCACGTGTTTTGCACCAGTGTATTGCTCCAAATTCTTTTGAAACGAAGCCACAGCAGGTCCTTTGATAAATGATGCTGAATCAATAACGGACTGAATGCCACGGTCAATGTCTGCTTTGATGTGTTGATACTGCGTTTGCAGGTCCACCATTTGAATCTTTTTCATAACTCAATATTGAATCATATATTCCACCGAGGAGGGTGAAATACGGATATTATATATATATGGATTTGTTGTTGTCAGTTCTATGGGCAATGCGTCGCATTGTTGTGCTGGGAAGCGACATATTGCTTGAAAATCGCTCTCTTTCACGTCGGAAAAATGCGATATGCTTACGCGCACGGTCACTTCCACTTGTTGTGGAAATAGGCGCATTTGATTGCCTGCGGGCACATTGAGTGCGCGGATGGGCAAGGTAAATGATTTCTCTGTGAACTGTTCGGCATGCCAAGTCACTTGTACGGCACTTGGGCTCACGCGTATGCCATCTGGTGCAATCAACGATGCAGTCATTCGCATCGAATCGCGCAAGTTGGATATATGGATGCTATCTGTCAGGATACTACTGATGGAATCGATTTGCTGCTGACTGCCAAATATCTCTGCCGAGTCGGGCATGGTCTGTGCATCGCCTATGATATGGTGTTGCGGGGCAGCACTAACTGAGGCGCATACCACGATTGGAACGGTCTTCGTTTGCTGCAAATAGTATGCCGATTCTATTATCTCTGGCTCGATTCTTTGGATGGTTGTTGAGCCTGGCAATAGGTCTTGCAGGCGCGGACGCAACACTTCTGCGGAAATGGTCACTGTTCCTTCTTTAGTTGATAGATAAGGAGTAAGGTTGACGTTTAGATGCAGGTTTTGTCGGGTTATTTGTCGCAGTTGTCGTCCATGGTCACGAACGGTTAGTGTCAGTGTTTCTGGCAGCTCATGTGCGAATACCACTTGTTCTGTTGCCCCAATATATGTGATGGGAATGCGAACATCAACATCTCTCGGCGAGGACATTGCATGTCCCCACCAAAAGATGAATGCCAATCCCACAAACAAGCCAAAGATCAATAGATCTTTCCTCAGTAGCCAAAGCCATACCTGCTTAGCTTGTTTGCGTATGTTTTGCCAGCTAATCACTCAATTACTTTGCTTGTTGCTGTTGTTGTGCATCTTCGGCAGCTACATATACGCTACCTTTATCCACTTTGATGACCACATCTTTGGCTATTTCGATGAGGAAAGTGTTCTCTTGTACCTCTTTCACGTTGCCATAGATACCACCTGCGGTAACCACTTTGCTACCTTTGGTGAGGGTGTCGCGTTGTTTTTGCAACTCTTTTTGTTTCTTCTGTTGTGGGCGGATCATGAAGAAGTAGAACACTACGAAAATCAAGATCATCATTACCCAAAATGACCAACTACTTTGTTGTGCGGGTCCTTCAGCAGCTGTGGCTGCTTGTAAAAAAATGAAATCTAACATATGTTTTATTTTTTAGTGAATTTAAACAACTGATTTTCTGCTTTCAAATCATTCACGATGCGGTTGAGCACGCCGTTGATAAACACATAACTCTTGTCGCTCGAATACTCTTTGGCAATCTCTATATATTCGTTCATCGAAATCTCCAATGCAATCTCGCTAAACTGACGTATTTCTGCCAATGCCACCATGAGGATGATTTGGTCCATGTATGCCAAGCGGTCTGCGTCCCAGTTTTGCAACGACTTGGCTATCAGGGCTTTGTTTTCTTCTGCTTGTTCCACGCTGTATTGCATCAAGTCTTTCGCAAACTGCAATTCTTCTTCCGAGTCAAACATATCCAGCAATGGCACATCGTCGCCATCTTCTTCTTTGAATCGTTTGATGGTCTTTACCACATAGGTAATCACCATGTCAATGTCTGTAGTCCATCCTTCTTGGTCAAGTGCCACTTCCATCTCTTCCAATGCGGCATTCAGTTCCTCGTTTCCGAGCAATAGTGAAGTATATATTTTGCGCCACAATGTTTTTTCGTCCTCATAGCTTGGCTTGTCCAATTCCATAAATTCCTTATAGAAAGGAGCGTCAATGAGTTGTTTGTATATGGCTTCTATAGCCGACATACCCACGTCCCAGCGCAAGTGTTCATTCTCCATATAATTACGCAAACGGCGGTTATTAAACAATTGCTGAGCGATGCGATTGTTTACGAAGTTGCGATTGGCGTTGTAAGTTTGGTGGAGTACGTTTGCACGTTTTTTGTTTTCTGCTATTTGTTCTTCGGCGTAGGTAGTGAGTTCATCTGCGAAGCTGAGCATTACCATGTACAGACTGTACGTGCTGGAGAACTTATTGAGTAATGTTTTACGTGCAGATAGCGCGGTATGATCGGTCCCGCTGCATGTAGCAAAGAGTGTCTGAACTACTTTCGTTCTAACTAATGTACGATTTATCATAACGTTATGTCAAATATCAATTTGTTTCAGGGTACAAAGGTACTACAAAAAATGCACATACGCAAGCAAAGTGAGAAATTATTTATAAAAAAGATAGATTCATCTATCTCACAGCACACTATACACCTGCAAAAAGCTTGCTTGTGAGTGGGTGTATAGTGGGATGTGAAAGAGGTGCAACCGATTTTTATAAATAATTTCGAGTGCCGCTGGAGTATGGGCTGCATTGAGCGAACATAGCTACGGGGGAATTGGTAGTAACTACCAAGGCAGATGTCCGAAGGTACTACAAAAAATGCACATACGCAAGAAAAAATCGCGAAAAGTGAACTTTCAACACGATTTTGTATGTAAAAGTGTAAAAGTGTAAAAGTGTAGGGTAGGATAAAACCCTACCTTTCCCTTGTCATATACGTAACATATACGTAACATATACGTAAGATATACGTAGGATAATCGAGTTATTATCGAAGGAGTTTCGTATGTACTTCCTGCCTTTGTCAGTCATGCTTCTTTCTGCTACCTTTCTCGTTACTACTTCGATACCACTTCGATACCACTCCATTGCCATTCAGTACTTTCCCCGTATCCTGCCACCTATCTTGTGCTCGGCGTTAATTCGCCGAGTAATATTCTTCTATTGCCTCGACTTGTAGTCGAGTATGCTGTTCTTTCTTTGTTTCTTATACCCGAATCATATTCGGGTATTCACGCCTTTAAACCCTAAACAGTAGCGCCTTCGGCGCGTTCACTAAACAAGACTTACCCTTAAAACTTTTGAACTCTTAAAACTTTTGAACTCTTAAAACTTTTTCAACACAAAATTTGCATATCCGCAAATTTTGTTGTACCTTTGCACCCGAATCCTACGCTGGAGGGAAATATGTCCTGCGAAAAGCGTTTCGCAAAGGGTCTTTCTTAGGGTAGGTTTTGACATATTTAAATAGCGTTTATTGACGCTTTGCGTTTGACAACCTGAAAACTTCGCAACTTTTCAATCTTTCTCAAATCAAAGTAACAGTAAATGCCTATGGGTATGATTATATCCATGCTACATCTCGTTTGGGTGTAGTGTGTTTTCATACCAGCGTAGGTTTCCTGTTGTTTATTTAGAAAGATTAGGTAATGCGAAGACCTCAGGTTGTAAATAAGCAACTCGAGGTCTGCGCTTTTTGTATGCATAATATGCAAAAAGTATGACTATATTATTAACTATTAAAATTAAAAAAATTATGAAGAAGATTTTCATTTTTTGCGCATTTTGCGCGAGTGCCATTATGGCATCAGCTGTTGGTGAAGTAACGCTCGGAACTGTGTACATCGATGCTGAGACAGCAGCAGTAGGCAACATTGCGACCGTTCTCAATGATGTTGAAGGTGTAAGTGCTACTGGTACAATTACCTACGATGTTAACACCAACACACTCACATTAAATGAAGCGACAGTTGTTGTTTCATTAGATAAACCAGTTATTCGATTCTCTTCTTGGGCAGAAGATGTGACTATCGAACTTATTGGTGAGAATACCTTAAAGAATACTTACGAGGGCTATGTTGATTGTATGACCTGTCCAGTTGTCGGAACCAATAGTATTACCATTACTGGTGAAGGTAAACTCAATCTTTCTACCAAACAATGGTATCCTATTTTTCTCGGTGGTGGAAAATTAACAATTAGCAATACTACCGTTGTAGCTACTAGCGAAAAGTATAATTATGGTATTTGCTACAATTCAGGTGTAGGAGGACAACTGTTTATAGAAAAGGCTAATCTAACTACACCAGACATCAGTGCTTTATCTGGCATACAATTGACAGATTGCTATATTATACAACCTGCTAATGCTGAGGTAGTTAATGAAGGAGATTCCTGGTATATTGATAAAAAAGGTAGTAGTGAAAACATCGTTATCTCTGTAGATAAAGGTGGAGTAGGTACTTCTGTTGATAACGTAATAATAAATGCTAAAAATGCCAAAATGATTATGAATGGTCAGTTGGTAATCGAACATGATAATAATATCTACACATTGATGGGACAAATTATCAAATAATGATCAATTTCATCATTTCTAATGTATCTCGCAACTGAGAGATACAATCCAATTACTCACTTCGTAGTTTGCGGGGTGAGTTTTTTTAAAATTCTTAATCCAAAATTAACACAAAATTTGCATAAACGCAAATTTTGTTGTACCTTTGCAGAAAATTAACCAATTAAGATAGATTAAAGAGATGGAAAATCGTAGATTTGAAGGAAAAAATGAGCCAGAAATCGTGTATTCACGTAGTGTGAAAGCAGGAAAACGTATCTATTATCTGGATGTGAAAAAGGCTCGTAATGAGGATTTGTACCTCTGCATCACAGAGAGTAAACGCAAACAAATAGGAGAGGCAGAGCCCCCACAATTCGAAAAACACAAAGTGTTCCTCTACAAAGAAGATTTTGCACACTTCACAGAAGGACTCAATGATGTGATTGCCTTTGTACAAAGTCAATTAGGCGACATCGAGGAGCGCAAAGAATGGACTCCTGAAACCGAAAACGAAGAAGAGAAAACTGAAGAGAAAGGACTTCTCGGAAGTATCTTAGATAAGTTGAAGAATTGATTCTACAATAACATCTGCAACCTCCTGCTTCAGAAGAAGTGGGAGGTCTTTTTTGGTGCCATCAGCAAAGAATAGGGTCACTTTGTTGGTATCCACTCCAAACCCAGCACCTGGGTCTTGCAATGAGTTGAGCACAATCATATCCAGATTCTTGCTCTGCAACTTACGCAGCGCATTGGCTTGCTCATCGTGTGTCTCCAATGCAAAACCAACCAGTCGTTGGTGCGCTTGTTTAGATGCCCCTAATGTGGCTGCAATATCGGTGGTGGTTTTTAGTTCGACAACCATACCGTCTTGCCCAGGTTGCTTCTTGATTTTCTTGTCTGCTGTGGTGCATGGCGTGAAGTCGGCTACAGCAGCGCACAGAATAGCTATGTCGGCTTGCTCAAAAGCGGCTACTGTAGCTTCGCACATCGCTGCACTTGACACCACATTCTCCACCCTCAGCGGACAGAACTGCTGCCATGCTTTGAGCGACAGATGGGTTGGACCGCTGACCAATGTCACTTCTGCACCTCTGTTAAGGCACGCGCGCACGAGCGAGTAGCCCATCTTACCAGTCGAGGCATTGCTGATATAGCGCACAGGGTCAATGGCCTCTTGAGTGGGACCTGCTGTGATGACCACATGCTTGCCAGCCATCGTTTGGGGAGTGAGGGCATATTCAGCAGCAGCCACCAGCACATCTACTTCTTGCATGCGCCCTTTGCCTGTTGTACCACAAGCCAATTCGCCACTTGCCGCATCCAGCATGGTGATATTGTCCCATTGCGAAAGCGTGCGGATTGCCTCTTGCGTAGCGGGCGATTCGTACATATTCGTATTCATTGCTGGCGCAATCACCACTGGCTTGCGCATGGCTGCAAATGTGGTGGTCAGGGCATCATCGGCAATGCCATGAGCCATCTTGCATAGCACATTAGCCGTAGCGGGAGCAATCAGCATCATGTCCGCCCAATCGGGTAGGGAGATATGCTCTGTGCTATGCTCATTGATAGCGGCAAACACATCCGAATACACCTTATGTCCACTGACCGTTTGTAGTGTAAGAGAGGTGACAAACTCCAAGGCGTTCTTGGTAGTTGTCACCTGCACATCGGCACCTGCTTTCTTCAGTAGGCGGATCAGTTCGGGAATCTTGTAGGCCGCAATGCCACCGCTAATCCCGACTAAGATATGTTTACCCGCTAAATTCATTCAGATTGCTTCGCCGTTAGACACAAAGTGGCGGTCTTATTTCAGCACTTCATCGCGGTTACTACCACGATAAATCAACTGATTGTCAATAAACTCTTGGGTAGCAATCAATGTCGCTTTAGGCAGTTGCTCGTAGTTCTTTGAGATTTCTATTTGCTCTTGATTCTCAAATGTCTCATCTGCTGAATCTTGTGGAATAGAGAAATCTTGTAACTTAGAATCAAGTTCTTTCTTCATAGCTATACTGATTTGGTTGCTACGTTTGCCCAATATGGCTACGGTTTCGTACACATTGCCCACTTTCTCAGTAAGCTCATTCATGTCCCTTGTAATGGTTGTTCTGGGAGCAGTTGTCTTCTTGTAATCAATCATATTATTGTATTTTTAAATTTCTCGTTATTGCAGTACCTTCTTAATCTCCTTGTTGATTCTCTCCGCAGCTGCTATATGCTTTGAGTTGGGATATTCAGTAACAAAACTATAATATTCATCCTCCGCTTCGCGCGCACGATCCTCTTTTTTACTATCTATGGAGTTCACCATCTGTTGGTATTTAGCTTGCAGAATCAACCAATTGAGCTCCTCTTGGTGCTTGTTGGTAGGGTAGTCTTTGAGGGCATTCTTTGCCACAATCTCAGCACTCAAATAGTTGTTGCCTAAATAAGTACCCAGATTGTAGTAGAGCTTAGCATTCAAATATTCCTTATAAGCCAATTTGTCGTACAGCTCGTTCATCTCCTTGTATGCTTGCTCGGCATAAGGACTCTCGGGATACAATTCGATGAACTGGGTGTAAAACTCAATGGCTTTTTTAGTGTCAGTCTGATCCAAGCGGGCATCAGGAGCATCCAAATAGTAGCAATGTCCCACTTGGAAACGTGCTTCCACAATATAACGCCCTTTGGGGTAGTTGCGAATATATGCTTGATAGTACTCTGCGGCAGATAGATAATCCTTCTGCCCCATATAACAGCGTGATAGATATGCCAATACGTCTTGCGAACGGTCGGTGCCTTTGTAGTAGGCAGTCACCTCATCAAGCAATGTCTGAGCTTTAATGTATTGCTCATCATTGAAATACACCAATGCTTTTTGATACTTCAAGTCAGGGTCTTTGGATTTGAGCAACTGCTGATATTCACCGCAACCATACAAACCAAGTGCGCACATCAGCACACACATACCACGCATTATGTTATCAATCATTTTTTGCATCCTTACGGGAGATTTCAATTGCCCCTTTTTAGTCAAAATACAAATCAGCCTGCAAAGTTACAACATTTTTGTGAGATATGCAAGAAAAAAGTATAAAAATAATCTAAAGTGGGTATTTTTCGCCCAATATGGTATAATAAACTCCGTTATGGTTGATAATCAACTGTCCATTGTGGAGCATTTTAACACCAAGCATATTAGGTGCTGCAATAGTTGGTACATCGCTCGTTTGTCGCTCTTGTGCTACACACCATAGTTGCACTTCGTTCCACACAATCATTACGATGGCATCAATATATCGGAAACTGCCGTATTGCATACCCATATCAAATTTATCTGCGATACTAACAGCGCTAATAGTTGCACTTGAGAGTAGGCTCTCTTCGCTAATCGCTGCATCTGCAATGCGAATATATGCACATACGTCGCTTGAGTCCAATTGATTGATGATAACGGGAGGACATTCCACATTGTCTTTCTCTATCTCCCATGCTTGGGTGGGGGATAATTCGGGTACTCCGTAATAGTTGCGAAAACGCCCAACCACGTGACGTAGTACATGTCCTTGTTGCAATCCCGAACCATATCGGTGACCTGTTCCATCTCCTGGATCATAGATCAGCATTGAGCCCGTGGTGTCGCGAATGAATATATAGGAATCATATTTTTTTGTAACCACAACAGAATCCAAATAGATGGTTTCGTGGTCGGTTGATTGTGCAGCTTGAGCAATAGTCATCGGGGCAACGGCACGCAACATCACAGTGGCTTCACATCGTACATCGCCGCTTTGCAGCACAAGCGTATCCAGATAGTAACCACTTTCTGAAATACTATACGAAATGGTCAATTGTTCACCATCGCGGTCAATAGTATTGGAGGATAGTTGAAAGTGTTGGTTGTGCTTGAGCGAAGCATTTATATCTTCCGTAAGACGGTTCGCGTTGATAGTGATGTTGCGCTCACCAGTACAAACCGTATGGTCAAGTAGTACCGTGCCAAAATTGGTAAGTGGGGCAATTATTGCCATCGTGTCACCAAGTGCTTCTACGCGGTGATAGATGCATACTGGGGTTTGGCTCAACTCGGCATAGCAACTGAATAGAGGGGGATTATTGCTGGCATTATATTGTAAGTATTTACCGATGCTATTACCAAGGTTCATAATAGTAGCCTCGCCCGTGTTAGCTATGGAGATATCCCAATAGCCATAATTGCCGTAAGTGCCTGAATCATAAAGCTTATCCCATAGTGCAAGGCGATTCTTAGTCTTACCTCCGCTGGCAACCAAATAGGCACTCTCGTAGCGAATATTATCTTCAATGTAGAATGCCACTTCACCATCCAACTCACCGCGATGCAACGTATAAATAGCATCGTTGTTGGCGGTCAATTGCATACGATCATCGGAATACTCTCCTTCGATAGCGTGGATGTTATTAACTGACACTTCTTCGTTGAAATATCCCATAATCTTGGTCACATTGGGGTGATACACACCAATGATGATTTGATCTGAATCTTGCAATTGATCAATATGGGTTACTAATTGATACGTGTCTGTGGTAAAAGGAGATGAACCGCTATTGCTACTGCGAATGCTAATGGTGTTGATGTTGATAGCATTCTCGGTGCACGCTACCCAAAAACGAATTTTACCACTCTCGGGTGTCGTAACTTGAATAGTTGTATCACGGTTGTACTGTCCTTGACCTTTAGCGGGACGATTGATGACTAACTCATGTGCTGTGTTGTCGCCAATCTGTACGTAAATACTTCCTTTGCCTTTACTGGTGTTTTGACAAAAATTGATGTCAATGATTCGTACATTTTCAAAGTGAATAACAGATGTGGCTCCAGCACCTGTCGTGCCAGTCTTTACACTGACGCCTCGTCCGTAAATGCGTCCTTGTGCATCGGTATAACCTTCTGCATAAGAGTACGCTTCCTTATCGCATACCCACCCATCAGCAACACCGTCACACGTGGTTGCATTGACCTGACTAATCCAATCCTTGGATATAAAACTATAGGTGGTAATTCCAGCGTGGGCGGAATAGGATAGTATTGCAAATAATACTAAAGTGATAAATCGATTCTTCATACGTGTATTTTTATAGGTTTGTTTGTCCATGCACATTATATATATTGCCTTCGCTGACAATATGTATTTGTCCGTCTTCTAAGTATTTCCCACTAATCTTGGTTGTCGTGATGTTTTGCACACTTGTTGGTGTAGTTACTGTCACTTCGCAGGTGGCAGTTCTATCGCCCAAAGAAGCTGTGACGGTATAGATGCCTTCCTTGGTAGAGGTGAGGGTAGCAGTCAATCCGTTTTTTGTGAGTCTTGTTGCACGATTGGTGGGAGAATAACGCCATGTTATATCTTGTTCTGTTGCATTAGCAGGAGTAATGATTGCTTGCAAATGGGCTGTATCGCCGACTTCGAGCGATATGTTGGTTGGATCAAGTGCAAAATCTGTAACGCGAATCTTGTGTGGCTCTGTACTAATCTCCCATGCTGCAATACCATGTCCTAAACAGTATTCGTACAAGTTCACCGTCACAGAATCAACGCGTTCCCAATGGAAGAAAGCCCCTACTGATGCATTAGCATAGTAGCCGCCATCACCCAATGGCTCTTGGGTGTACATAGGAGTGAGTTCAGCTGATGTCATATCGCGAAGGGTCCAGCCGCCCTTATAATGGCTACCAGAAGTATAGACAAACATGTCGTGTCCATTCAATTGAAACAACGCACCACCTACGGTATTGCAGCGTGCAGGAGCTGTTGTGCCGTTAGGAGATGTGAAATAAGCCCCTTTGTCGCCATCTTTGTAGAGATGATATCCCGACGAGCGCACTTGGTAGATGAAGTGGCTAGGATGATTGTCTATAGGAATCACAAAACCTGCTGTTGTGCTAGTCAAACTAACTGTACAGGATGTGGTAGAAACATATTTGCCAGCAGCAATCTTAACTACTTCTACTACATTCTGTCCGTTAGGGAAGAAATATACATATCCACCAGCAGCAGAGAAAATATCTCCACTAGCAGTAGGAAAATTGGTTTGACCATTGTTGTTGAGTTTTATATTAATCACATACGCTGTCGTGTCATTGGGTTTATATACCGTCAATTGCGTTGGTATAGTTGCATCAGGGGAAGTATGCAGGATCAAGTTAGCAGCATCATCGCGGCAGATACCGTGGCGAAGATAAGGATGTTCAATACCTGATTCGAAGATGTTGCCAGCAGTATCTATAGCCACCACTTTGCGTTGGCTGTAGTCTGCTACATAGAATACACCATCTATATAGGCAGCCTCTTGGGCATTCTTATAATTACCTTCTAACGTAGTTGGAAACCCCGCAGGGAGAGTGCCTGCAGTTTCACTATGATTGAATAGCTCAGTGATATATAATGTATCTACAGGTTGAGTAGGGGCCAGAGTTTCCCAATTGACTTCCTCTATTTCTGGCATTTCGGATGTCATGAGATAGTCGCAGGTCATAGTAGTACAACCGAGTTCGCCGTGTTGTTGGTAAGAAGCTATGCTATTAACCGTCCAACATGCTACTTCCATTCCTGCGTCATGGCATTTGCGAGCCATATACTTGCTGAGTCCGCCTGTTTGTACACTGGGATTGATTCCCCATGTTTTGCACCACTCATAGTTGGACTCATTCATCTCATAGCAGAGGAATTGGCATTTGAGTGCTGGGTAATTAGTGCGTACATGTTCCAATGATTTTTTCATGGAAGTTAATATGCGTGCTTCTTCCATAAGTCCGTGCTTTTCAATCAATTTGTATAGTCCATGAAAACGGCTCATATCGTTGTTATTGATACCTGTAGCCCATTTGAGTTCAATGATTGGGAAGACATTATTCTCCTTGCAAATCTCCAGATAGCGATCTACGGTAAGAATTTTACCTGTATAGGTAACGCCGCCGCGTGTTTGAGTGAGCGTCAAGTCCTTGATGTCTGCAAATTTGCTATTAGGCACAGAAACTCCTTCATGTCCTACGCGCTTGAGGTCATCGTCGTGCCAGCAGATATACTCTCCGTCGCTAGTGGTTTTGACATCAATCTCCAGACCAGTATAACCATAATGGTTGATACCATTCAGCATGGCTTCTTCGGTGTTCTCTACTCCACGATAACTGCCACGGTGACCTGCAAATAAAGGTTTCCAAGCATATGCTTGTGTGAGTGTGCAAGCAATGCATAGTAATAGTACAAGTTTTCTCATAGTATGATATAGTAGGTTGTTGATGACTACTCTCTTATTCGTCTAAATTCGGCTAATACGATGGCTGTAGCAATGCTTACATTTAGGCTTTCGGAAGTGCTGGCATGAATAGGATAGGAGGGGATGAGCAAAGGATGCGTAATCAATTTCCTAATGCTTTCGCTTATTCCATTACCTTCGTTGCCCATGATGATTACTCCGCGTTGTTTATCGGGTATAGCATACGGCTCATACATATTTTCCCCTTCTAACAGCGTGCCGTAGAGCGGTAAGCCTGTTTGCCGTAGTAATGTTAGTTCTTTTGGTAAATCCACATAGTGCACTCGCACGCGCGCTAACGCTCCCATTGTAGCTTGCACTACCTTGGGATTGTAGCAGTCGGCTGTGTCACGCGAACAAAGAATATCATGAATGCCAAACCAGTCACAAGTACGGATGATAGTTCCTAAATTGCCAGGATCTTGCACACCATCCAATGCTACCAACAAACCAGATGGTATTTCGCTATTGAACGCTCGTTTCTTGAAAACACCAATCACTCCCTGCGGAGTACGTAATGAAGACATTTGCTCTATCTCCGTATAAGTGGCATTGTCGGACGTTGCGAGAAGCACTAATTCAAAAGCCCTTCTCAATTCCTCTACACATTTCGCACCTTCTGCCACAAATACACCTTCAGCATCGCGGTGTTTCTTTTGTTGCAGACTGCGCACCCACTTAACTTGTGCTTTGCTCAAATGTTCCATATGGTATGAAATTTGCTACAAAGTTACAACAAAAAATGAATATATGCAAATATATTTTACTTTTTTGCTTTTTAACATCAATTCTAATGAAACTTTTGGCTTAATTATTTGCATATTTGTAAAAAAAATAGTACCTTTGCACCAAACTTATCTTACAATGAAACAAATTATTTCTACAACTCAAGCACATGCAGCTATTGGTGCTTATAGTCAAGCCGTTGTGGCTAATGGTATGTTGTTCGCTAGTGGACAATTGGGTATTGATCCTGCTACAGGCGATTTCGCTGGTGCAGATTTTCGTTCACAAGCTGAACAAGCAGTCAAAAATGTGGCTGCAATTCTCAATGCAGCAGGTACAGACGCTAGCCATGTGGTGAAGACGACTGTCTTTTTGACAGATATGGCTAACTTTGCCGTACTCAACGAGGTATATGCTACTCTATTTTCAGCTCCCTTCCCAGCTCGTTCTGCAGTGGCTGTTGCGGCATTGCCTAAAGGCGGATTGGTGGAAATAGAGGTGTTGGCTGTATTAGATTAACCGCCATTTTGTCAGTTCTAAAAAGGTGGCACGATATTTGTCGTGCTTTTGGTGTATGAAACGACTTCAATTATCTGTTCTATTCTTCATGCTTGGCTTCATGGCACAAGCAACAGTGTTCACACCCACTACTCTACCTAATCCTAAGGTGCAAAATCAACGTAATTACGTGTGTAATCCCGATGAAATCGTAGCAACCAATGAGGTAATCTTCCTCAATCGTTTGGCGCGTCAATTGGAAGACTCCACTCAAGTGGAATTGTGCGTAGTAGCGG
>CAMEKM010000012.1 GCA_945921355.1 uncultured Bacteroidales bacterium | reverse complement strand
CACACTTTATACACGATCATACCTGCCCCATTCAGCGCACCCCAGATGACGAAGTTCCAACTCGCCCCATGCCAAAGACCACCCAACAACATCGTTATGAACGAGTTAAAGTTGCCTGCAGCAAGCTTATTCTTCACTGGCTTACCCATAATGCTGCGGTTGCCGCCCAATGGGATATACAGATAACTCTTCAGCCAGCGGCTGAGCGACATATGCCACCTACGCCAAAACTCCTGCGGATTGCGCGACTTATAGGGCGAATCGAAGTTCTGTGGCAGATAGAAACCCATCAGCATCGCTATACCGATGGCTATGTCTGTATAACCCGAGAAGTCGGCATATACTTGCAGCGAGTAAGCAAACAAAGCAAACAAGTTCTCAAATCCGCTGAATAGCAGTGGGTTATCAAATACGCGATCAATCAGATTGACTGCCAGATAATCGCTCAGTACAATCTTCTTAATCAATCCGTTCAGTATCCAGAATACGGCCAGTCCAAACAGAAGGCGGCTCAAACAGAAGGGCTTGTACAGTTGTGGAATAAACTCGTTGGCGCGCACGATGGGACCAGCCACCAATCCAGGAAAGAAACTCACATAGAATCCAAAATCCAAGATGTTTTTCACGGGTTTCACCAATCCGCGATACACATCGATCGTGTAGGACATCACTTGGAAAAGGTAGAACGATATGCCGACTGGCAAGATAATCTTATCCACCATGAATCGTCCACTTTCAGAGAAACCGTTGCCGATATACGCAAATATATCAAACACGGCCAACTCCGTACCGAGCAGGTCGTTTACTACGTTTGTGAAGAAATAGGCATACTTGAAGTAGCACAGCAGTCCCAAATCTATCACCACGCTCAACGCTAGCCACATCTTTGCGGCTATTGGACGCCCACTCTGTGGGCTATTGGACGCCCCATTGGGGCTATGGGATATAGGCGAGGATTGGCAAGCGTATATCCGTTTCGCTATCAGCCAGTCGCTGATTGTCACGAAGATCAATATCAGCAAGAATAGTCCGCTGGTCTTGTAGTAGAAGAACCAACTCACCGCCATAAGGAAGATATTGCGCAGGTGCAGGCGCGTATTCACGCCTTTAACCTTTAACCTTTCACCTTTCACCTGTGCGCCACGTGCACCTACTTCCATAATCATCGCAAACACCGCATATACCAACGCAAAGAACGCCCAGAAATAGAACTGGGTGAACAGCAAGGGACTATTGCTGTCGAAGGCGAATATATGGTGTAAGAATTCCATTCTTTTAGTTTAATGTTTAGTGAACGCTACGCTACTGTTTACTGTTTAGTAAATCGGGATATGTCATCAGCCATTCGTACAACATCCGTCCTATTTTGTTCGCTCCTGTGCGGGTGAAATGCACATAGTCGCTGCCTGCCAATCCTACTTCTACCCAATGCACCATACTGTTCTTGCCACCCATAGCGTCGTACATACTCCAATAGGCAATCTGTTCCTCTTCTGCCATTTTCTTGAGCAGCTTATCCATGTATGGCACCAACGGATAGGTAGTCATCTCGCCGTCAATGCGGGTGGACATATCGCTCGGACCAATAAACAATATCGACGCCTGTGGCGCGCATGCGCGGATGTAACGTATCTGTTGGCGCAGCGTGCTACGCACATACCCACTGATGGTGGAAGGGTTCTCGGTTTGCGGAATCATATTACCGCCAAACTGCAAGATAATCAGGCGAGTATTGGTTTCGCGATAGAAGTCGCTGAGTTGCGTGCTGTCTATCTTTGTGAAGATATTTCCCGAGCAACCACGCATAGGTATATTATCCACAATCACACCCGTTGGTGTTTCCAGACTCACGCCATAGACATTGCCTTTGCCCTGCAGATGTATCTCGCACTTGGTCGTACTGTCGGGCAGAAGAAAATCCTGACTCTTAATTCTTAATTCAGAATTCTTAATTACATTCAGTGAGTCACCACTCATAATTCTTAATTCAAAATTCTTAATTGCATACGCGCTGTCGGTGAGGAGGCGCACGCGGTTGAAGTAGTTGTGTGGTTTGCGTTTCTTGTCAATGGGCTCAATGTTTATCACAATATCCTCGCTGCCTTCTACGAGTGTGCTGTCCATCACTGCCACTTGTCCCATCACACCATAGTCATCGCTGTCTGCCAAGCTCATTGAGCGCAGACCATATACCAAGTAGCGTTTCGGTCCCTGTTGCGCTGTTTGTACTGCGCCATTGATAGATAGCCATTGGCGTATGGTGCGTGTAGGTATAGTCTGATGCAAAGGCAATAGTCCCACGCCGCCACCACCATATTGCTTTTGCCACCGCTCACGCAGTACGTTGGTGATACGATCTTCTTCTATCTGCGAGTCGCCATAATGCACCACGCGTACGGGCTGAGTGCTTGCGCTGTCCAATGCCGCGTAGAACGCAGCCATGTAGGCGCGAGAATCAGTATTTACTACATTCACCTCAGGAATAATGGGTTGCGACTTCTTCAGAACACTGTCTTTGACTACTAACATATCTTGTTGAATGACGCTATCAGTTGGCATCAAAGCTGTGGAATCTATTGCCGCCAACAAGGAATCACTCGTTAATTCCCTCATTCCTTCATTCGTTAATTCCAACGCTTCAGCGAGAGTAGGCCAACGCAGGGTATATTTGCCGATGGAGAACCCGTCTTCGGGTACCATCCAACAAACCACGCCTAACAGCGCGATGATAATCCAGATGATGTATGCTATATGCCTTGGTTTCATTGGTTGAGTTTATCCGCAGAATCTTCTTTTCTTTCGAATTAACTTGCAAAGATACGACAAAAAATGCACATTTGCAATAAAATTGCGCGAAAGTTTGCTTTTAGATGCTTTTTGGGGTAAATGAGTAAACATATATATTAGGTACATCGAAAAGCGAAAATGTAGTTTTGCCACAGATAGGACACATTTAGGGCATAGATGTGCTACAGTGATCGCGAAGTGGTCGCGTAGCCCGAAGAGAACTTAATACCACTTAAAGTATACTTGTTTGGTTCTATTATAGATAGGGATTATACTGTTTCTCGTGCTCTATAGTGGTAGGATAGCCATGACCAGGATAGACTTGCGTGTTATTAGGTAGCATAATAACACGCTTTAGAGAACGGATAAGCGTAGCCATATCACCACCAGGTAAATCAGTACGTCCGATAGACTCTTGAAACAACGTGTCGCCTGTGAACAGGATATTCTCATCTGGTAGGTGATAGCATACGGCATCCTCCTTGTGTCCTGGAGAGGCAATGACATGAATGTTAAAATATGGGATATCCAGCTGACCTTCATCAGGTTGGATAATTGCGTTTAGGTTGTAGGTTTGTTCTACGAATGTTTGACCACAAACATGGTCTGGGTGTGCATGAGTGATGAGCAAAGCAATCGGCGTGAGTTGCTCTTGTTGGATATACGCTGCAAAATGTTGCTGTTCATGCTCTTCATACATACCCGCATCAATGATGATGGCATGCTTGGCATCATCTGTGAGTACATAGGTGCACTCGCGGTAAGGATTAAAATAAAATGTCTTGATATGTACCATTTGATTAATCAGAGTGGTAGGTAAAGCACAAACTTCTCTTTATACCAATCGCCTGCAAAGATTTTAGATATATCGGTGGTTTCTACATATTTTCGATATGGCTGAATCTCGCCTTCGAGATTACCGCCTTTGAGCACCATCAGACCATTAGGCATAGCGTTGCCATGCTTGCTGCTGATGTTTTTGCGGATGAGTTTGACCAAATCACTCAATGGCATCACAGCACGGCTGATAACGAAGTCAAATTTACCTTTCTCCATCTCTGCACGTTCTTGAATACAGGTAACGTTCTTTAGTCCGATGGCATTGGCAACCTCTGTAGCTACACGAATCTTCTTACCGATACTGTCAATCAATGTGAATTGACATTCTGGGAATAGAATCGCCAATGGAATACCAGGAAAACCTCCGCCAGTACCGACATCGAGTAGGGTAGTACCTGGCTGAAAGTTAAGCACTTTGGCTATCGCAAGCGAGTGGATGATATGGTGCGGATAGAGGTTGTCTATATCCTTGCGTGAGATTACATTGATCTTCGCATTCCAATCACGATAGAGTTCGCCTAATGCTGTGAATTGTTGCTCTTGTAGAGGCGTCAGGGAGAAATGCTCCCTGATGCACTCTACACCAGCAATATCCAATGGATTAGTCATTTCAGCCATTTATTTAGATTATCCCAAGTTGGTGAATACGTTTTGTACATCCTCATCTTCCTCAATGCGGTCAATGAGTTTTTGTACACTCTCCATCTCCTCGTCGCTGAGGGTCTTGGTGTCGTTAGGGATACGCACAAACTCGCATGACTGAATATCGAAGCCATTGTCCTCAAGATACTTCTGCATTTGCGAGTATTGGTTGAAGTCTCCATAGATGACGATGGTACCTTCCTCTTCATCATGACCAAGTTCCTCTACACCAAAATCAATAAGCTCAAGTTCGAGTTCGTCCAAGTCAATGCCTTCTTTCGCTGAAACGGTGAAGCATGCTTTGCGGTCAAAGAGGAATTGCAGACATCCTTGTGTACCTAAGTTACCACCATGCTTGGTAAAATAACTACGGATATTGGCTACTGTACGCATATTGTTGTCGGTAGCTGTCTCTACAAAGATAGCTACTCCGTGAGGACCATATCCCTCATAGCAAATCTCTTTGTAACCCTCTGAAGATTTGTCAGTTGCTTTCTTAATAGCACGCTCAATATTCTCTTTGGGCATGTTCTCTTTCTTACATTGTTGCATCAATGTACGAAGACGAGGATTGCTGTCTGGATCTGGACCACCATCGCGTGCAGCCATTGTGATTTCCTTACCCAGTTTAGTAAATACACGGGCCATATGCCCCCAACGTTTTAATTTTGTCGCTTTGCGATATTCAAAAGCTCTTCCCATATGTTTAATTTGATATTTATTTTTAGTTATTGTGCTACAGTAGTTTGTTGGATTTTGATAGAGTCGCCTTGTACATTGGCAACAGGCGCTTGGATACTATCAGCTGCAGTTGGAGCAGCTGTAGTATCTTGTTGTACGCGGTCGTAGATGATTTCAATCTTCACCTCTTCGAAAGTGATATTGAATTCCACGCGGCGGTTCTTAGCGCGACCTGCTTTGGTCTTGTTGTCTTCAATAGGTTTATCTGGACCATAGCCATGTGCGGTCAAGCGCTCTGCTGGTACGCCTTGCTCAATGAGGTAAGTACGTACAGATTGTGCACGACGCTCTGAAAGATCAACATTATATTCATATTTGCCTACGTTGTCGGTGTGACCCTGTACTTCAACGAGATAATTGGCATTATCAATAAAGATCTTAGCAATATCATTCAATATCTTGTATGAGTTCTTCTTGATAGTTGCTTTGCCATTCTCGAATTGTATACCCGACATTGCCTTCTTGAGCAAGTTACGTACTTCGCGTTTCACCTCAGGACAACCCTTGTTCTCCTTCACACCTACTACCAATGGACATTCGTCTATATAGTCATATACACCGTCGTTGTCGGTATCAAGCAGACAACCCTTAGCATCCACAGCATGACGTCCCTCCTCTGGTGTATCAGGACATTCGTCGAGATAATCTGGTACTCCGTCAAGGTCGGTATCAATTGGACAACCAAGTGAGTCAACCATACCATATGCTGCGGCTGGAGTGCCAGGACATTGGTCAATATAGTCATATACACCATCACCATCTGTGTCAAGTGGACAACCTACAGAGTCAATATATCCATAGGCTTCCACTGGTGTGCCAGGACATTGATCCATATAGTCAAATACACCGTCACCATCGGTGTCAATAGGACAACCATATTCATCTACATAGCCCAATGCTGCTGCTGGAGTATTAGCGCAAAGATCAATATAATCTGGCACTTCATCGCCATCGGTATCAAGCGGACAACCTACAGTGTCAATTAAGCCGTATGCAGCAGATGGAGTGAATGGGCACTCGTCGAAGTAATCAGGAATACCATCACCATCACTATCAATAGGACAACCTACCTCATCCACGCGTACGTTGGTTGGTGTATTTGGACATGCGTCAAAGAGATCGAAGATACCATCTTTATCAGCATCTTTATTCTTCTTAGGATTGGTTCCGACTACGATAGCAATACCAAATGATAAGTTCACACCAGGAGTCTTGTAAGGAAGTGATAATTTGCTATCCTCAGCCGCTGCAGTAGCATAGGTGGTGGGGATGTAGTCGGTGGCTAAAGTTAGCATCAAACCATCGTAAGGAGCTAGCGACAATGCTGCTCCGATATTGCTCCAATGACCATTAATGAATGAATATGATGCTGCCAAGTTAAACCAATTAACAGGACGGAAGGCTGCACCAAAAGTGAGTTCTTCAGTCACAGCATTATTGTAGAAACGCGTGCGCGAGTACAAACCTACGCCTACGCGATTATCCCAGAAATTGGCGTCAATACCAATATTGAGGTTAGCAGTAAGCATGCGTGCTAAAGGATGTCCTTTTTTGAGATCTTTGATTTGCAGTGCATCAGTATAACCCATAAGTTCATTGGTTAGATCAGAGGTTAGGCTATCTACTTGGAAAGAACCATCATATACATAGTCGTTGTATTCTAAATCTAAGCCATTGAATGTGGTATCTACGGAAAAGGCTCCTTGTGCAAGATTGGTCCAGCGGATAAATCCTAAGTCGGTTACAGATGCAGTAATTTGCAGTTGTTCGATAGGTTTGTATGTCATACCTAAATCAAATGCAGCACCTAAACCTGCTGGTTTCATCAAATCAGTAATATTTTTGCTTACCAAAGAGTTGAAGTCCATTTCTGGTAAATTCTCAATATTGTCTGGCAATTGCTCCCACATTAAAGGTGCTGCAGCGATGATATTACCTTCTCCAGTTGCCTGTAATTGATCGTAGCCAGTAGCCACTTGCAAATCATCAATATTAGCTCCTACGTATGCTTGTCCTACCAAGAACTTGAACTTACCACCTACAGTCCATTGGTCATTGATTTTGTGTGAATATCCCAATGCAATGTCGGTGTAGGCTGTAACATTAACTCCCACTGACAATGGACCTACGATTCCAGAACTCAAATCGTTCAGCCCGAATAGCGATTTGCCGAACCCAATGCCACCTATGATATGTTCAGAAATATTCACATGCACATAACCAAAATCTTTTATGCGGAAACCAAAGCCTAAAAGATTGAGATATGCATCAGCATCAAATAGTACTGTATTAGGTTTTTTATCCAACCAATTAGGATTGGCATTAGGGTGCAGTGGAGTAATGGTGTTACCCGTAATAGCATCTTTGTAAATAAAATCCTTCATGGTAAAAGCATTATTACCCGCCCAAAAACTAGTATAACCGATTGCAGGGAGAGTTATGTACACCTTGCTAACTGGCTGAAAAGCAGGGTTGATAATATGACGCATAGGCGCATTTTCCAAGAAATAAAGGGTGTTTACTTGTTGCGCACTAACGATAGAGGTACTCATTAGGAGAACCGCTACGAATAAATTACGAAATGTTGTTTTCATACTATTGTCCTCCTATAAATTATTGTGGTTGATTTTGAGTATCATCTTCTTGAACAAATAGTGAATTGAGGTTCAATAAAGCCTTTAAATCAGCACCTATTCCTAAACCTATCTGCAAACCTTGTTGGTCTGTTAATTTAATATTAAGCATTCCTTTGTCATAAGCTCCTTGTAGGGATTCATCATCCAAGGATACATTGAATACTATACTTTTGATTTGAGCAAGTGTACTCAACATGTCTTCCGTTATAGTAAGAAGATAGTTAACTTCAGTAGGATTTCCAATCCAGTTTCTGTTCATGTCTTCTTCGTAAATTGGAGATGCAATCAACAGAGTATCTTGCTCCACAAATCGAAATGGCTTAGTAGGGTCTTTTGGATCCATCACTATATTTCCTACAGAATCTAAGCATGTGAGTACACCTTTGAATTGCAATGGAATACTGTTTTTTATGCCTAATGCTAACTTCAAAGTGGCATCCTCTATTGTGTCTATAATCTGTACATCTGCCAACAAAGAGTCTAATGTTAATTGACTCAAATCAATATCGGTAATAGTGTCAGAATAACTCAAAGATACACCTTCATTGAACATAAATGGAACCGAGCATGCCGCTTCCAATTGAATACCAGCATCATTGCCAATACGTATTTGTGGCGTCTCTTGGCGGTTGAAATCTACCGAATACTTGTATCCTAGTTTTTCTGGGTGCACCGTGAATAAACGATCTATACGTCCGCGAGCAGGATCTTTGTCAAATAATAGATGCATTGTTGCAGAATCACCAATTGCACTATTGAGTGATAGGTACTCGCTTGGAGTGTAGTACTTATACAGTTCGGTTGAACCATTAAACGTTGCATTTACTTTCTGACCATCTGTACCTGTTACAGATAGATAGTCGCCATGCAAAACTAATGCACCAGCAATTTTTGTTGTAATTGCCAAATCAATGCGAGGGTCTGAAAATGGCAAACTCAAATCTTTTAACAGACGATAGCCATCCCAAGCGTCGGTCAATACAATCTCATCCTCATCTGACATGTCGCCACTTGGCTTAAACATACCCCATACGGCGTGATAGTCAATAAATCGAACTCCAAGATGATATTTAAACGCAGCATCTTCTGGTATCGCAATTTGACCCGCTGACGTTGGAATTTTGATATACATTGTAATTAAGAAATTACATGAATCTACTACATTGCCACGGTAATCTTCCCACTTGCTTGGCTGACGATTCTTCATCAAGTTTATAGAAAATTCATCTACGTTGATAGGAATGTCTTGATTGTAACCATATGAATTGCTTTCGCCTTTCTTATACACGGTCACTACATTGCCTTGTTCGCGAGAGAACTCTTTGCCTAATTCAATAGTAACTTCTTCTATCCATTCCCATTCTAAAGGGAGATTTTGACGAGAGATGTTGCTGATGAAACTTGCATTCTTAATCAATGCACTATCCAATCGTTGAGAATCTTCATCGTTGTTGATGTTTTTGAGATGTAATGTAAGAGGAAATTTTAATGGAATAGTAATGTTGTCTGTTCCAGTAATTTTACCATCACTGAAAAAAGGTAAATCTTTCAACTTATCATATACTTTCATGTCTAGCGTTTTCTCGCTAAGATATTGGCTCAAATTTACATTGTGGAATGGACGATCCCACTCAAATGTGTCCCTGAAAGTCAATACTCCTCGATTATCTAACGAATCAACATAAATTCCCCAAGTGCCATCACCTACAAAATCACCAATGGTAGCACTAACAGTTCCGATGGGTAATGCCAAATTGGCTTTTACCGATGTGGTTGTATCGATGTTGCCTAAATCTACATCGGCCTTGCAACCAAACATCACCAATGCAAGGCATAATACACATGCAAATGGTAAAACTAAAAATGTTCGTTTCATAATAATATTATTGTTTTCATTAATTTTCGATTGTGGATTGCATAAATTGCCTGCAAAGTTACAACATTTTTTTGAAATACGCAAGTGTTTATTCATTTTTTATAAAATAAACTTTTTCGCTGGCACGTGTGATTGCGGTGTATAACCATCGGTAAAAACCATCCTCCTCTGCGTGTAATCCATCTCCTTTGTAGGCATCAATATAGACATGCTTCCACTGCCCACCTTGCGATTTGTGTCCCGTTACTGCATATGCAAATCGTACTTGCAGGGCGTTGTAATATTCTGATTTGTAGATAGTTTCTACCAGTTTTTTCTTGTTAAGTGCCAATTCGGGATAATCTTCGGCAATACGCTCAAATAGCTGTCGATGCAATGCGTTGTTGGCTTCTGGCGAGTCGCTATATAGTGTGTCTAACCATATCACAGCATCAATTTCCCAATCATAGTCCAATGATTGCAGTTGTACATCAGCAAAGCGAAAACCATGCATTTCGCGCACGTTGCGCAAGCGACTAATTTCCAAAGTGTCACCATTGGCTAAAAAGGGCAAGCCGTCGTATTGTTCCGTCCAAAAATAATTATTTTTGCTCACCATCAGTCTATCGCCATTCTCAATCTCTTCTTCTCGCCATAATATACGTGTTCGAATCCCCTGATTGTATCGATTGGTGCGTATGTTGGTGCGTGTGAGGAATATCACTTCTTCTAATCCTACCTCATTGTACGATTGTTCCAATCGTTCCACCACTTCGCTCATTGGGATAAATACGCAATCTTGTTCCGCGTGCAAGATGTCCCACACAGAGTGGGGTGGCATTTCTTCTCCGAGGGCTATGGGACGAATTCTATTTGCGTTGCCTAGTATTTCACTGTCCAATGCCTGACGTGCTACTTCTGTTAGTCTGCAATGTGTCAGATGCAAACCATATTTGACTATGTAATCGCAGTCTAATGCAGGCGAAATACTTGAACCTACAGGAGGTAATTGTGCATTATCACCTAGGAACAACAAACTGCAACCTTCTCCACTATATACATATTTTATTAGGTCGTCTAACAGCATTCCTGAACCAAAGGTTGTGTTGTCGCAAATGCCAGAGATCATAGATGATTCATCTATGATAAATAGTGTATTTCTATGCAAATTGTCATTCAAACAAAATACGTCTTCTCCTAGTTTCTTTTGGCGGTAAATATATTTATGGATGGTATATGCGGGAGAGTGGGCATAGTGTGACAGCACCTTTGCTGCTCGCCCCGTAGGTGCCAATAGCACCACTTTCTGCTGCAACTCTTTATATGCCTCCACTAATGCAGCCACGATGCTTGTTTTTCCCGTACCTGCATATCCCAACAGGATAAACGCTTTCTGTGTAATCGGAGAAACTACAAATTGGCTCAATTGTTCCAATAGTTCGTTTTGCCCCTGATTTGGTGCAAACGAAAGATGTGATATAATCCTATTTTTGATGAACTGCTCCAACATTTTGCGATTTCCTTAATTAAAGCTTTTAAAACTCTTAAAAATTTGTCTGTTTTTTGTCGGTTGCGACAAAAAAAGGGTAAGCTGACTACATCGCACCGCTACAACCTCTTACCCTTGCTTCGGTCAAGACCTGGGGGAGTTCAGAGGGAGCTGGTCGTGTAGGACTTACCCTAAATCGGCTGCAAAAGTACTGCTTTTTTTTGACATACACAAATTTTTTGAAAAAAATATACACATGTTCCTTGATTTATTTCCCTATTCGCTATTGTTACGCTGCTTTTATCTATCCATTTTTTTTGTTTTTTATTTGCTAACTATTGCATATATGCAAAAAAAGTCGTATCTTTGCAGGCTGAATGATATGCAGCGTTATGTTATTCGGTAAACGCAACAACAAATAAATTAAATACCATATAAAACAAAAAAAACATTATGGCTAAAAAAGAAATTCAATTCTCCCTTGTCTATCGTGACATGTGGCAGAGTAGTGGCAAGTATGTGCCACGCAAAGATCAATTGGCAAAAATCGCTCCCGTCATTATCGATATGGGCTGTTTTGACCGCGTAGAAACCAATGGCGGTGCCAGCGAACAAGTCAATCTTCTCTATGGCGAGAATCCCAATATAGCTGTACGCACTTTTACCAAGCCCTTCAACGAGGTAGGTATCAAGACGCATATGCTAGACCGTGGTCTCAACGCATTGCGTATGAACCCTGTGCCTGCGGATGTTCGCAAACTCATGTATAAGGTGAAACACGCGCAAGGTGTGGATATCACGCGTATCTTCTGCGGTTTGAACGACCCTCGTAATATCATCCCATCCATCAAATGGGCAAAAGAGGCAGGTATGACCGCACAAGCGACCATGTGTATCACCTATTCTAAGGTGCACAATGCGGAATACTATATCAACCTCGCAGAAGAACTTATCGCCAATGGCGCACAAGAAATCTGTCTCAAGGATATGGCGGGTATCGGTCGCCCTGCAATGCTCGGCACTATCGTATCTGCGATCAAAGAGAAACATCCTGATATCATTATACAATACCATGGTCATAGTGGCCCTGGCTTCTCTGTAGCCAGTATGCTGGAGGTGGCTAAGGCAGGTGGCGACGTGCTCGACGTAGCTATGGAGCCACTCAGTTGGGGTATGGTACACCCAGACGTAATTACTATCCAATCTATGCTCAAAGATGCGGGCTTCCTCGTGAAGGACATCAATATGAAAGCGTACATGGAGGCACGTTCGCTCACCCAATCGTTCATTGATGACTTCCTCGGCTACTGGATTGATCCACGCAACTCGAAGATGACTTCGCTTCTCGTAGGCTGCGGTCTGCCAGGTGGTATGATGGGCTCGCTCATGGCTGACCTCAAGGGTATGCATGCAGCTATCAACGCCAACCTCGTGAAACGTGGTCAAAGTGCCCTCAGCGAAGACGAATTGCTGGTTGAACTCTTTGACGAGGTACAACGTATCTGGCCTATGCTCGGTACACCTTGCCTCGTGACGCCATTCTCACAATATGTGAAGAACGCTGCGCTCATGAACCTCTACAGTAAGTCTATGGGCGAGAAGCCATTCACTCGTATGGACCCTGCTATGTGGGGCATGATTCTCGGCAAGTCGGGTAAACTGCCAGGCGAACTCGCACCAGAGATTATCGAACTTGCCAAGGAGAAAGGCATGGAGTTCTATACCGATGACCCACAAGCCCTCTATCCAGATGTTCTCCCACAATTCATCGCAGAGATGGAGAAGAATGGCTGGGATCGCGGTCAAGATGATGAAGAACTCTTTGAGTTTGCTATGCACGAGAAGCAATACCGCGAATATAAATCAGGTCAAGCCAAAGAGCAATTTAATAAAGATTTGCTCGAGCGCATGGAGAAAGCCGCACAAGGAGGCAAACAAGTTACCTTTATCTCTGCTGCCGACAAACGCGCAATCTTGCATCCTAACGCTGAACCATTGGAAGCAACGCTCTCTGGTAAAGTGCTTTGGGAACTCGACTTCAACGAGGACAGCAAAGCCCCTGCCTTTGGTACTTTCTACAAGCAAGGCGATGTGGTATGCTACCTGCAAACGCCTCATGGCATTGAGCCAATCCGTGCGTTTGAACACTGCCGCGTAGTGGCTATCGACAAAGAGCAAGGTGCTACCGCAGTCAAGGGCGATGCACTCTGCTGGGTGGAGAAAGCCGACCTCGTAGAGGAGATTATCACAGATGTCAAAGGTGCTGCCAAAAAGGTAAAAGACGCCATTAAAGACGCAGTCAAGAAAGCAGACGACCAAGTCATCGAAGCCCCTAAAAGCAAGTGGAAATTTACAAAATAACGCTTTAGCCACTTTCGTGAGCGCAGCGAACCAATAACGCGAAGCCAATAACGTCGGCAAAGCCGACCAATATCGTGAGTTTTAACGAACTAAGAAGTATGAAGAAATACAATTTCAACGCAGGACCAAGTATCCTGCCCGCAGAAGTAATCAAACAAACAGCAGACGCTGTTATCGATTTCCAAGGCGAAGGCTTGAGTATCCTTGAGATTTCTCACCGCGCCAAGTATTTCCAACCCGTTGTGGATGAGGCAGAAGCACTCATGAAAGAACTGCTGAATATCCCAGAGGGTTATCGTGTGATTTTCGTAGGCGGTGGTGCCAGTCTGCAATTCTGCATGGTGCCATTCAACTGTCTGGAGCATAAAGCAGCATACCTCAATACGGGCGTATGGTCGAAGAAAGCCATCAAAGAGGCAAAGGCCTTTGGCGAAGTGGTAGAAGTGGCTACCTCTGCTGCGGATAACTTCACCCATATTCCTATGGATTTCGAAGTACCACAAGATGCTGATTATCTGCATATCACTACCAATAACACCATCTATGGTACCGAGATTTCGGACGAGAAACTCCAAACTATCTACGAGAAAAAAGGCAATGTACCTTTGATTGCAGATATGTCTTCTGATATCCTCTCTCGCCCAATTGATGTGAGCAAATACGATATTATCTATGGTGGTGCTCAAAAGAACCTCGCACCTGCAGGTGTCACCTTCGTGATTGTGAAAGAGGCATTCCTTGGTAAGGTTACTCGCCATATCCCAACAATGTTGGATTACCGCACTCACGTAGAGAATGGCAGTATGTTCAATACCCCTCCTGTATTGCCAATCTATACTGCAATGCTTACGCTGCGTTGGCTGAAAGCCAATGGCGGATTGGAGGCAGCATTAGAGCGCAACGTGGCTAAAGCAGAACTCCTCTACAACGCCATTGACGAGAGCAAGATTTTCGAGGGTACTGCCAAAAAAGAGGATCGCTCACTCATGAATATCTGCTTTGTTTTGAAACCAGAGTATGCCCACTTGCAAGACGACTTCTTCAAGTTCGCTACAGCCAAAGGTATGGTAGGCATTAAGGGACACCGCCTCGTAGGTGGCTTCCGCGCAAGTATCTACAATGCAATGACCCTCGAAGGCGTACAAGCATTGGTAGATTGCATGAAGGACTATGAGCAATCGCTTTAATTTTAACATTTGTTTATATATCCATTTCAGCTGAAGATTTGCAGAAGATATGCCGAAGATATGCCGAAGATATGCCGAAGATAGGTAGATGATATAATGATAATATAAATTGAAAATTAACATTTATTTACAAATGAAAGTACTTGTTGCAACAGAGAAACCATTTGCCAAAGTCGCAGTAGAAGGAATACGCGAAGTAATAGAGCAAGCTGGATATGAACTTACATTACTAGAGAAATATATATCCAAAGAACAGTTACTAGAAGCAGTAGCCGATGTGGACGCACTCATCATTCGTTCTGATAATGTGGATGATGAGGTTCTCAATGCTGCGAAGAAGCTCAAGATTGTTGTTCGTGCGGGAGCGGGATATGATAATATTGATCTCGCTGCGGCTACTGCGCATAACGTGGTGGCAATGAATACTCCTGGTCAGAACTCCAATGCAGTAGCCGAATTGGCATTAGGACTGATGGTGATGGCGGTTCGAAATATGTACAATGGCACCAGTGGTACGGAACTAAAAGGCAAAAAACTCGGTATCCACGCATATGGCAATGTGGGACGCAATGTGGCACGTATCGCTAAAGGATTTGGTATGGATATCTACGCATACGATGCTTACTGCCCAGATGAGGTGATGGTCAATGAGGGAGTGACACCGTTGCACTCTGCTGAGGAACTCTATGCCAATTGCGATGTGGTGAGCCTGCATATACCTGCTACACCTCAAACCAAAGGGAGCATCAATCATCAACTGCTCAAGAATATGCCAAAAGGCGCAGTGCTGGTAAATACCGCACGCAAAGAAGTCATCAACGAGGAAGAACTGATACAGTTCATGCAGGAGCGTACCGACTTCTGCTATGTGACCGATGTCATGCCAGCTGCTGATCAAAAGATGCGCGAACTCTTCGTAGAACGCTACTTTGCTACACCAAAGAAAATGGGCGCGCAGACCGCTGAAGCCAATATCAATGCTGGTATCGCTGCGGCAAAGCAAATCGTGGACTTTTTTGAGAATGGCGTGACCAAATTCCAAGTGAATAAATAAAATGAAGAAAATACTACTGGTATTGACATTATTTATTGCTACTGTTTCTTATGCATTAGATATTGAATGTGTGGGAAATGCGCAACAATTAACCCACAATGGCGATACGCTGTTCCTCTTTGAGAAAAATCCAGAGGTGAAGTCCAAGATCGGTGCGATTGATTGGTATCGTTTGCCAGATACGGTGCATGCGGTGCAGAACAACACCGACTACCTATATCCTGAACATGGGGCGGGATATATGCTCAAAAAGGGGCATCTTCGCGAGTATTTTTGGGTGTTTGACTATACTCAATTGCGCGCTGATGTGCATGCCATAGAGGCTACGCCATCGTGTGATAATACAGTGCTTACATTGACTGGAGCAGTGCCCGCTATGCAATATGAGAACCGCTATGGGCAGAGTAATACCTATCCGCGCCAATGTAGCGTGAGCTATATGAACGCGCAATGGAGCAATGATAGCGAACAGTGGGTGGATTCGGCAGTGGTGGAGCAGGTAGCATTCAAAGACGTGATCACAGTAGGGGCAACGCCTGTAGCAACCGCCTTTGCGATTTGTGACGCGCTATTGGATTCGCTGGGGTTGGTGGAAGATACGTTGGTGTCACCAGTGATTGAGCCTATCTCGTTGAAAGCCAATCCGTTGGCATTGGTCACTACACGACCAAATGAGAAGTCTAATGAGGTGGACCGACCTATAGATCCTGAGACATTGATTAATCGTTCTGCACCATTGGAGGTGTATTTTAGAAGCAATGCGCTCAACTCGGAGTACTATAAATGGGATTTGTACAAGGGTACCGATAAGATACTCTCACGCGCGGAAGCGGAACATCGCTATACCTTCATGGAGCCAGGAGCGTATCGCGCGGTAGTGGCAATCAGCAATGATGTGTGCCAATTGGATTCGGTGGAGTTTACTATCAATGTCAGCGAATCAATGCTGGAGGTGCCTAATACCTTTACTCCTAACGGCGATGGCGTGAATGACGAGTTTCGTGTGTCGTATCGCTCACTCAAAGAATTTCATTGCTGGGTGTATAACCGTTGGGGACATCTGGTATATCAATGGAGCGACCCTGCCAAAGGGTGGGATGGCAACATTGGTGGCAAACCTGCCGCAGAAGGATCTTATTACTACGTGATACGTGCACTGGGGACAGATGCCGAATCGGATTATATATCCAAACCTAAATATACGAAGAAAGTGAAGAAACAAGAGCAATTGATAGGTGTCTATCAGTTGTCTGGAGATATCAACTTGTTGCGCGGAGGAAAATGAAATCAACCACTTCTACATATCAAATAGAGTGGCAAGGCAAGTCGCTTGCCGCTATTGACCAATTGATGGCTAAGATGCCTATTGCTGGCGTGATTGATTCGCTCAATTGGAAAGAGCAATATCCTGCTGCACCAGCAACTACGTTCACTTTGGCGCATACCGATGAGATGCTGTATGTGCGCTTTGAAGTAAAAGGAGAAGTGCCACTGGCGACAAAAACTGAAGACTTGGAACATGTGAATGAAGATGCATGTGTGGAGATTTTTATTGCTAATGCCGATAATACCCGCTATTGGAACTTTGAGTTCAATGCTGCAGGTGTGTGCAACGCCTCCAATCGCAAGTCCCGCAAAGAGGATGTCGTGCGCCTGAATGCCGAGCAATTGCAATCAATAAAGCGCTTCCCCGTACAATTGTGCGTAGCACATTGGTCATTGCTCATAGCCATTCCGCTGTCGTTGATTGATTTGGACCTCTCGCGCGAGCGTGCACGTCGCGCGAATTTATATAAGTGTGGTGACCTTACACCTATGAAGCACTACGCTTCTTGGAATCCAATCAATGCAGAAGCGCCTGCATTTCACTTGCCTGAGTACTTTGGTGAGATATTATTTGATAAGTAAAAACAAAATTGAACTAAATATACTAAAATGAAAAAATCTATTGTAATTATGGCTGCCTTAGCAGTAACTACATTGGCAAGTGCCAACCCCTTCTTCCACTATAAAGAGTGGAAGACCCCACACAAAACTTATCCATTCAATGAAATTAAGCCAGAGCATTACATGCCTGCATTTGAAGAAGGTATCAAGCAAGGACTTGCAGAGATCGACGCTATTGTCAATAACCCCGCTGCTCCTACCTTCAAAAACACCATCGAGGCATACGAGAAGTCGGGCGAGTTGCTCTCTGTAGTGGCTGGTTGCTTCTACAACCTTACTTCAGCAGAGACCAACGACGAACTCCAAGCTATCGCTATGGAACTATCACCAAAAATGTCAGAGTACTCGGCTTCTATCCGCCTCAACGAGGGGCTCTTCAAACGTATCAAAGCCGTCTATGATCAAAAGGACAAACTGAAACTCAATCCTGCACAGCAAAAACTGTTGGAGGATATCTACGAGTCGTTTGCCAACAACGGTGCAAACCTCAACGACGAGCAAAAGCAAGTATATAAAGAGCTCAGTGCAAAGCTCTCTCAACTCACTCTTGTCTATGGTCAAAACGTCCTCAAAGCTACCAACGCATGGACCATGCTCGTGACTAACGAAGCCGACCTTGCAGGTATCAACGACGATACCAAAGCCATGTTGAAAGCCAATGCTGAGAAGAAAGGGTTGCAGGGCTGGTTACTTGACCTCAAGCCAACTACCTATATCCCAGTGATGGAGGATTGCCAAAACCGCGATATCCGTCGCGAACTTTACACCGCTTACAATAGCCGTTGCATTGGTGGCGAGTTTGATAACACACAAGTGATTATTGACATTGTGAATACCCGTCTCGCGTTGGCACAGCTCTTTGAGAAAGCTTGCCATGCCGACAAGTCCCTCACCAAGACTTGCGCTGAGAGCAAAGAGAACGTGATGAACTTCCTCGACCAACTCCGTGACAGTTATATGCCAGTGGCAAAGCAAGAAGTGGCTGAATTGCAAGAGTTTGCAAAAGGTAAGGGCTTCTACGCTACCATCCAACCTTGGGACTGGAGCTTCTACTCTAAGCAACTCAAAGAGGAGAAATACGCTATCTCAGATGACCTTATCCGCCCATATTTCCAAAAGGAAAAAGTCATCGAGGGTGTCTTTGGTCTAGCTAAACGCTTGTATGGCGTGACTTTCAAAGAGAACAAGAATATTCAAGTATATCACCCAGAAGTAACTGCCTACGAGGTCTTTGACCAAAAAGGCAAGTTCCTCGCTGTGTATTATGCTGACTTCCACCCACGTGAGGGCAAACGCGGTGGCGCTTGGATGAACAACTTCCAGGAGCAATATATGCTTGGCAAGAAGAATATCCGTCCTCATATAGTGAACGTGATGAATTTCACCCGCGCTACAGAAACAAAACCTGCACTCTTCTCATATGATGAGGTAGAGACCTTCCTCCATGAGTTTGGACACGGCTTGCATGGTATGCTCACTCAATGCCAATATGCTGCGCAAAATGGTACCAACGTACCGCGCGACTTTGTGGAGCTGCCAAGCCAATTCAATGAGAACTTCCTTTCCGAGAAAGAGTTTCTCGATACATTCGCTAAGCACTATGAGACAGGCGAAGTCATTCCACAAGACCTTGTAGATAAGATTCAGCGTGCTGCTACCTATCATGCTGCATATGCTTGTGTTCGTCAACTCAGTTTCGGCTACCTCGATATGGCATGGCATACATTGACTTCTCCATTCGAAGTGCCTTCTAACATGACTGCTTCGGAGGCAGTGATTCGCTTCGGTGACAATGCAATGGCATGTGTACAGGTCTTGCCACTCGTGGCTGGTACGCAGATGGAGTTCGCGTTTACACACATCTTCTCTGGTGGCTATGCGGCTGGCTATTATAGCTATAAGTGGTCAGAGCTTTTGGATGCAGATGCGTATTCCGTATTCAAAGCAGCGAAAGCGAAGAACGGTAGTATCTTCGATAAGAAGTCGGCTGACCTCTTCCGCAAGAATATCTTGGAACGCGGTGGTAGTGCCAAACCAATGGACTTGTACCGCGCTTTCCGTGGTGGCGAGCCATCAATTGATGCACTGCTTGAGCGCGACGGCATCAAGAAATAAGTAGGGTTAATCCCACAAACAAAAAGCACGCAAATCACTGCGTGCTTTTTTTGTATGTGCGTATGATGCGTATTATTGCTGTTCGTTGTATGCTTCTAAAGCTTTACGCAAAACCAACATAGCTTTGCTCAAATCTTCTTTGTTGAGGATATATGCCATACGTACTTGTTTCTTGCCCTGTTCAGGATTGGTGTAGAAACCGCTACCAGGTGCCATCATCACGGTTTGACCTTCGTATTGGAAGTCGGTCAAGCACCATTGGCAGAACTTATCTGTGTCATCCACAGGCAGTTGCACCATCACATAGAATGCGCCCATTGGGGTAGGGGCGAATACGCCTGGAATTTGATTCAATTGGTCAATCAGATAATTGCGTCGTGCCAGATACTCATCATACACTTCCTCCATGTATTCTTGAGGGGTTGACAATGATGCCTCAGCGATAGCTTGTCCAATCAATGGAGGGGACAAACGTGCTTGGCAGAATTTCATCACGGCTTTATGCACCTCTTTGTTTTTGGTAATCAATGCTCCAATACGGATACCACACTCCGAATAACGCTTGCTGACAGAGTCAATCAGCACTACGTTCTCCTCAATCCCCTCTAAGTGAAAAGCAGAGATATATGGACGTTTGGTATAGATAAATTCGCGATATACTTCATCCGAGAAGAGGTAAAGGTTGTATTTTTTCACCAAATCACGAATCTGCATCATTTCCTGTTTGGAATATAGGTACCCCGTTGGATTATTGGGGTTGCAGATCAGTATGGCGCGTGTCTTGTCAGTGATTTGTTTCTCAAACTCTTCTACCGCAGGCAGTCGAAACCCATTTTCAATATCTGTTTTCACCGATTTGACTACAGCACCGCAAGATATAGCAAACGCCATATAGTTGGCATAACTGGGGTCGGTAACTATGATTTCATCACCAGGATTGAGACATGCCATATAGGCAAACATGATGGCTTCGGAGCCGCCTGTTGTGATGATGATTTCATCAGGTGAGAGGTCAATACCATATTCTGCATAATAGCCCACCATCTTTGTGCGCAGCGATTTGATGCCTTGTGATGGCGAGTATTCCAATACTTCTTGCTGGAAGTTCTTAAGTGCTTCGGTTGCGCATGCGGGTGTCTTGATGTCGGGTTGACCGATGTTCAAGTGATAGATATGCACGCCATTACGCTTGGCTGCATCTGCATATTTAGCCAATTTACGAATAGGTGATTCTGGCATGTTTTGCGCTCTCGTAGAAATTTTCATAACGGTATAATTAGTTTTTTAATGCGTTAACCAGCATTCCGCATGCAGCAAGTATGTCTTCGCCTCGGCTGCGGCGGATAGTAGTAGTGATGCCATGCTCGGTGAGGTAATCGCGAAACCATTCCATTTGTTGCTCATTGGATGAATGATTGACTATAGGCGATAGGTTATTGGCTATAGGGGCAGGCGAGGCATGAAAACGAATAAGGTTAATTCGGCAATCTAATCCCCTGAGTAGGCGCAGCAGTTCGTTGGCATGCTTGGGTGTATCGTTCACGCCACTCCAACAGATATATTCAAAACTCACGCGACGTTGGTGTGTCCAGTCGTATTGCTTGATGAGTGTAATTACATCGCTGAGGTGATTCACTTTCTCTATCGGCATAACCTCTTGACGCTCAATGCGGAATGGATTGTGCAATGAGATAGCCAAATGGCAATCGCTTTCTTCAATAAATCGCTTCAGTCCTTTGGTGATACCTACCGACGATACTGTAATGCGTTTGGGCGACCATGCACAGCCCCATGCGCTGGTCATCACCTCCAACGAACGGAGTACATTGTCTAAATTATCCATTGGTTCGCCTTCGCCCATATAGACGATATTCGTCAGTTTATCGGCATCGGGGATAGAGAATATCTGATTCAGTATATCGGCTGCGGTGAGATGTCCATGAAAGCCCAATGTACCTGTCATGCAGAACTTACACCCCATCTTGCACCCTGCCTGCGTACTCACGCACAGCGTAGCTCGATCATCATCGGGGATATAGACGGATTCGATATAGACTGATTCGCTATTAGATACGCGGAAGAGGTATTTCTTCGTTCCGTCCTTGGAGATGGCTGCGGCTATAGGAGCATGGCGACCAATAGTGTATCGGGCTTTGAGTGCCTCGCGTCCTTTGAGCGATATGTTGGTCATCTCATCGAAGGATGTCGCACGGCGCACATATAGCCATTCTGCCAGTTGCTTGCCTGCAAAACGCTGTAGTCCAACTTCTTGGGCTATAGTCTGTAGTTCTTCTAATGTCTTGCCGAGTAGGTTCACTTTGTTCACGTTGTTTGCTCGCTGTACGAGCGTTTTATGCGGCTATGCCGCGTTGTTTGTCGCTTTGCGATGTTACATGCGTCGCGTTATCTTCGTTGTTAACGTTTACATATAACGTCCGTAGGACATGGAACGTCGAAGACATATAACGCCTTGGCATGTAACGTGCAGTAGGCACTGAAAGGATTTACCACGCGAACAATGGGTATTTCACCATTTCTGCGTTTACTTCGGCGCGAACGGCTGCGATGTTCTCTTCGGATTCTGGATTGCTGAGCACGCGGTCAATGAGTTCTACTATCCACGCCATCTTGTCTTCTTTTAGTCCGCGTGTAGTGATAGCAGGTGTACCGAAGCGTAGTCCGCTGGTTTGGAACGCACTGCGCGAGTCGAATGGTACCATGTTCTTGTTGGTGGTGATGTCGGCTGCCACGAGGGCTTTCTCTGCCACTTTACCTGTCAACTCTGGGTATTTAGTGCGCAAATCCACGAGCATTGAGTGATTGTCTGTACCGTCAGAGATAATCTTATATCCTTTGTCCATCAATGCCTTAGCCATAGCTGCAGCATTCTTCTTCACTTGAAATTGATACTCACGGAACTCTGGTTGCAGTGCTTCGCCAAAGGCTACTGCTTTCGCCGCAATCACATGCTCCAATGGTCCACCTTGTGTGCCTGGGAACACGGCAGAATCGAGCAATGCAGACATCATCTTAACCTCGCCCTTAGGAGTTGTTTTGCCCCATGGATTAGGAAAGTCCTTGCCCATGAGTATCACGCCACCGCGAGGACCACGCAGAGTCTTGTGGGTGGTAGAGGTCACGATATGTGCATGCTTAACAGGATTCTCCAATAGTCCTGCTGCAATCAGTCCTGCTGGATGCGCCATATCTACCATGAAGATAGCACCAATCTCATCTGCTACGCGACGGATACGTGCATAATCCCAATCACGGCTATAGGCACTCGCACCTGCGATGATGAGTTTAGGCTTGTGTTCACGTGCTACTTGCTCCAGTTGGTCATAGTCCACTGTGCCTGTATCTTCTTTGAGATTGTATTCCAAGGCGTTGAACATGATGCCTGAGAAGTTGACTGGCGAACCGTGGCTGAGGTGTCCACCATGACTGAGGTTCAGTCCGAGGAAGGTATCGCCTGCCTTCAGGCATGCCATGAATACTGCCATATTGGCTTGTGCGCCCGAGTGGGGTTGTACGTTGGCATACTCTGCGCCAAAGAGTTGGCATAGGCGTTGGCGTGCGATATTCTCGCTCTCGTCCACCACTTCGCAACCGCCGTAGTAGCGTTTGCCTGGGTAGCCTTCGGCATATTTATTGGTCAGTACGCTGCCCATAGCTTCCATGACTTGGTCGCTGACAAAGTTCTCACTGGCAATCAATTCGATGCCTTTGGTTTGCCGTTCACGCTCACGGCGGATGATGTCAAAAATCTCTAAATCGCGCATGTGTTTATAATGTTTTAAAAGTTTTTGCAAAGGTACAAAAAAAAATGCACAAATACAAAAAAAAACGAGCAAAGTTTACTTTTAACGCGATTTTCTTCGCTTTTGAGGATGTGTAGGGTAATGGTCTCACTCTGCCACTCTACGCAAGAAGTGTTCACTTCTATTGCCTATATTGTTTGATATAGTTTCTTTTTGGTTCTTTGTATTCGATATATTGACTATATGTTAGCAGTCAGTTAGTTAGTTCGGACCCTTTGAGCTGCTAATTTGTGTCTAATTTAAATTTAATAGGTGGAACGCTGTCTCATAACCAGCAGGAATCCTATAACTATCCCCCTCCCTCTCAAATGGAATGTTAGGTCTTTGCTTTTCCTTATCAATTACGTAGGATATACGTAACATATACGTAAGATATACGTAGGATAACGCTGTTAATAAGCAAGGAACACCGAAACTTCTATAGCCCGAATACGGTGTTCTTTATCCAAAAATAGTGAAAAAATCGCTATTTTCTTGCACATCCGCAATATTTTCACTACCTTTGCACCGAAATTGGCTTTTTAGGGCATTTGTGAGCCCTGAGCCGTAAACATTTGTAGGTTTATTAAAAAGAAAAACATGATTAAAATCACTTTTCCGGACGGAGGCGTCCGCGAGTACGAGAGCGGTATCACCGCTTACGAAGTAGCTGCAAGCATCAGCAGCCGTTTGGCACAAGACATCCTTGTTGCAAGCATCAAAACTGCCAACAACGAAGATTGGCAAATCGTAGAACTCAATGCACCAATCACCGAAGATTGCGAAATCAAACTCCACAAGTGGGAGGACAAGGAGGCGAAGCATGCCTTTTGGCACACCTCATCGCACTTGATGGCAGAGGCATTGCAGGAACTCTATCCTGGCATCCAATTCGGTATCGGTCCTGCTATTGAGAATGGTTTCTACTACGATGTGTACCCAGCAGAGGGACAAACCATCAAGGATAGCGACTTCGCTATGATCGAGCAAAAAATGGCTGAACTTCGCGCTAAGAAAGAGCCATTGGTAAAGAAATCTATCGCTAAGGCAGACGCATTGGCTGAGTTTGGCGCAAAGGGTCAGACATACAAGTGCGAGCTTATCAGCGAACTCGAAGACGGACATATATCTACCTATACGCAAGGTGCGTTCACTGACCTCTGTAAAGGTCCACACCTTGTTTCAACGGAGGCAATCAAGGCCATCAAGATACTTAGTTGTGCGGCTGCATACTGGCGTGGCGACGACTCTCGCCCAATGATGACCCGTATCTACGGTATCACTTTCCCAAAGAAAGCGATGTTGGACGAGTACTTGACCCTACTCGAAGAGGCGAAGAAACGCGACCACCGCAAGATCGGTAAAGACTTGGAGCTCTTTATGTTCTCCGACATGGTGGGCAAAGGTCTGCCAATTTGGTTGCCAAAGGGTACTGCGCTACGTCTGCGCCTTGAGGACTTCCTCAAGAAAATCCAAAAACGCTATGGCTATCAACAAGTTATCACTCCACATATCGGTAACAAGAACTTGTACATCACTTCTGGTCACTGGGATCACTATGGTAAGGACTCCTTCCAACCAATCACCACTCCAGAAGAAGGCGAGGTCTATCTGCTCAAACCAATGAACTGCCCTCACCACTGTACTATCTTCAAGAATACTCCTCACTCGTACAAAGACCTGCCACTGCGTATTGCAGAGTTCGGTACGGTGTATCGCTACGAGCAATCGGGTGAATTGCACGGTTTGACACGTGTGCGCTCCTTTACTCAAGATGACGCACACATATTCTGCCGTCCTGACCAAGTGAAGAGCGAGTTTATCCGCGTGATGGAAATCATCGAGATTATCTTCAAAGCGTTGAACTTCGAGAACTTCGAGGCACAAATCTCACTCCGTGACCCTAACAACACTACCAAGTATGTAGGTTCAGACGAAGTATGGGAGAAAGCAGAGCAAGCCATCATCGAGGCATGCAAAGAGAAGGGATTGCCAGCACGCGTGGAAACAGGCGAAGCAGCGTTCTATGGTCCAAAACTCGACTTTATGGTAAAAGATGCTCTCGGTCGTCGTTGGCAATTGGGTACTATCCAAGTGGATTACAACTTGCCAGAGCGCTTTGAGCTGGAGTATGTAGGCGAAGACAACCAAAAGCACCGCCCTGTGATGATTCACCGTGCGCCATTCGGAAGTATGGAGCGTTTCGTGGCTGTGCTCATTGAGCATACCGCAGGTAAGTTCCCATTGTGGTTGACTCCAGACCAAGCAGTAGTATTGCCTATCTCCGAGAAGAGCAACGAGTATGCACACAAGGTAAAAGAGATGCTTGAGGCACAAGACGTGCGCGCTATCGTGGACGATCGCAACGAGAAACTCGGCCGTAAGATTCGCGACAACGAACTCAAGCGTATCCCATACATGCTCATCGTAGGCGAGAAAGAGGCAGAGCAAGGACTTGTATCTGTTCGCCAACAAGGCGCAGAGGAGAAAGGTCAGATGACTATCCAAGAGTTTGCTGACATGATCACTGCGACTGTGAAGGAGCAAATGAATGCATATTAATTATCTATCGGGAGTCGGATAACCCTATCGGACGCCTGTGTAAATTGATTATAGGCGGGAACTCCCCGCCTATAATCGTAATAAAATCGACACCATGAAACGAACACTATTTTTCTCACTTGTAGTGTGCTTATGTGCTACACTTCGTGCTGCTGTATCCCCTTCGGGCACGCTGCCAGTCTTGTACATCCAAACGGAGAACAATGCCCCTATTACAAGCAAAGAAAACTACATCAATGCCACTTACTACCTCGATAACAAGGGACTAAGTGACTATCAGAGTATAGGTTCAAAAGCGCAACCTTTGAACATGGAAATCAGAGGGCGTGGCAACTACACATGGACTGCTTTTGACAAGAAGCCTTATCGTATCAAACTTGCTGACAAACAGTCACTTCTCGGTATGACCAAAAGTAAGCATTTTGCTTTGCTTGCACATGCCGATGATAGCAAAGGTTTTATGCGCAATGCCATTGGATTCCAACTGAGCAAATTGATTGGTATCACATGGACGCCTACTGCTAAACCTCTCGAAGTAGTACTCAACGGTGATTATATCGGACTGTATTTCCTGACCGAAACCATTCGTGTGGATAAAGATCGCGTGAATATCGTAGAGCAAGAGGACGAGGCTACTGACCCCATTGCTATCACGGGTGGCTGGCTCGTAGAGATTGACAATTATCGCGAGGATCCACAGATTATCATCATCGAAGGTGATCATTATAATACAGAAACTGCGTTTACATATAAGACGCCAGAGGTACTTTCTTCAGCGCAAGAGCAATTCCTCAAGGAGGAAATGGAGCGTATCAATACACTGGTCTATGGCGATAAGAACTCCGATGAATTGTGGAAATACCTTGATATGGAAGCGTTAGCGCGATTCTATATTGTGCAAGAACTGACCGACAACTACGAGTCTTTCCACGGCAGTTGCTACCTTTATCGCGAGATGGGGGAAGGCGAAAAGTGGTATTTTGGACCAGTATGGGATTTTGGTAGTTCGTTCAATCGCGATAAATCGCAATACATTTTCGAAGGTGATGTATGGCATAACCATTGGATACCCGAAATATGTAAATTCCCTGCTTTCAATACATGCCTAAAAACGCTTTGGACTGACTTCTACTATGGCGATTTCAATCAAATATATGATTATATTGTTCAGCAAAAGGATCTCATCGCTTCTGCTGTACAAGCGGATTACCAACGTTGGCCCGATTATGGCAACAATGATTTTAGCAATCGTGTGACAAAGGTAACTAATCGTCTGCGCAGTTATGCTCAATGGCTAAATGAAAATAACTGGGTAATCCCAGAGGATAATACTGGGGGCGACGATGATGAGGAAGAAGATAATACGAATGATAATCCTGAGATAGAGGATGATGACTTGATGCTCACCGATATGCTCGTATGGAGAAACGGGAAAAGCGAGGTATATAGTGTAGCTGATGTGGATAGTATCACGTTTGTTCAAAAGCAGGGCATTGTTGTGAAAGCTAAAGTACCAGATACTTGGAAGGAAACAATCTACGTATGGATTTGGGGCGATGGCATAGAGGACTACGAACATGTGGCCAAAAAACAAGGCGATTGGTATGTCTTTGCTTATGAGGGCAAGGAATTGAATATCATTGTCAAAAACGGTGAAGGGTGGACAGGACACCCTAATCAAACGGAGGATATTTATACCACTCGCAGTGCATGCTATATCCTCACCCAAGAGGGCGAAGAAAAAGCCGTAGCTACACAGGTAGATTGCTATTAGTGATATTTTAAACTAAAAAATACGCAATTTATATGTTTCAGAACATATATGCTTGTATGTATGAAAAAAAAGTAGTATCTTTGCCACCATAAGAAATGTTAAAACCAATAAATTAACTTAAATATTCACGTTAAATTGACAAATCGTATGAAACAGAAATTTGTTTATTTATTCATCGCAGCCCTATTTGTTGGGTTGGTTGGATGCGAACGCGAACAGTCCGAATTAGATTTCGGTAGTTTGCAAGAGAAAGCATTGGTTACTGGTCGCGTGACTTATAGCCTTGGTCAAGACACGGTATCTGATGACTATGTAGCAGAGCGCATCTTACCTGCTGTTGGTCGCAAGATTTACGTGGAGATTCCTATGTCAAGTTATCAAGCAGGCTCTCAAGGTAACAAGATCTTTACTGGTGTAGTTGACTCATTAGGTAACTTCTCCATCGAAGTTCCTGTAAAGTCAGAGGGTATTTCTGGCGCAACATTGCGCTATGAGGTGTTTACAGCAGAGCGTGCTACATACCTCAAAATGGAGAACGGTAAGCCTGTATTTGAGGTACGTATGTGCAAATTTGAAACTCCTGCTGCGATTGCTTCACTTCCTACGTTGAGGCCTGGTAGCAATCATATCGGTGAGGAAGCTGACTTGCGCTATGACTATACTATCATCGACATGAAAGATTATTCAGAAACAGTTGTATTCACTGGTAAACTTTTATTACCTTACGAGGTAAGTTATCATACTGGTGCATACAAACCTGCTGCTGATTGTACTATCGAAATCACAATCAAAGATGGCGAAGATGTAGCAGATCAAGGTTATGTTAACGCTTCATCTTTTACTTATGGTTGCATTACCGATAAGAACGGTATCTTCACTTTGAATTTGCCTATCAAGAATTTGCGCAAAGGTTTCTGTATCCAAGACGCTACTGTCGTTCCTTCTGCTGATGCTGCATTTGTTCATTATACCGACGTTACTGGTAAATCTGTAAAAGTGGCTGGTGCATATAAGTTGCGTACAAATTGGGTTGCAGGTGCTAATATCTATGATGTTGCTGAAGTAATAGAAGGCGTAGAATGCTCAATCGGTGAATGCCCATTGAAATTTGTTCCTGGCTACAACAATGGTATCGTTGATGAAGTGCTTCCTCCTGCATGGAATGATAATTTGGCAGGTTGGGTATTTGGCGAACAAGCATTTGCTGATATGACCGCTACCATCAAATTGACTGGTTCTGTCAAATTAGCGCAAGAGGATGCTTATGCTGTGGGTTCGTATACTACATCTGCTCAAAGCGTTCTTGTTAGTGGAGATGTTTATCCTTATAATAAAGCCTTTGCTGTATTGACACAAGCAGATGGTACATTCGAATTGGAGATTCCTATAGAGCAAGAAGGTGTTAAACCTGATGCAAGTTGGACTGTGGAATTGATTCAACCTGCGGCTATTGCATTCACACACTACGAGTCTGTTGCAAAATCCATCGTAATCAAAGAAGGTTCTTATAACCTCAATGAGAAATTACGTGCTTCAGATGCGGAGTGGAATCAATTAGGTGACTTCTATTTCACTTTCACTCCTGCTTCAGCTCCTGATACTTGGACAGATTATCTCGCAGGTTGGGTTCTAAAAGAAGACTACAATGCAACTGCAACGTTAACTGCAAAGATTTACCTCGCTAAAGAGAGTGCATTGGCTGTTGGTGAGTACAAGGGTGCAGAAGGTCATCGTGCTATTGCATATGTCAACTATCCTGATGGTGATAATAAAGCATTCGTTGTGCCTGTTAAAGCAGATGGTACAGTGTCTGTAGCTATCCCTGCTAAAGAGGCTAAGAGCAAATACGAATCTTATTCAATAGAATTGTTGGATACAGAAGTTGAATATTTCCAACACTATACTAAGAAAGGTGTAGAAGAAATGGCTGGTAAATATTATATGTATGAGGATGTTGAAGATAAGGATGCAGAATGGAACAACAAGTGGACTTACTACTATAAGTTCAATCCTAACATACCTCCTACTCCATGGTACGAGAATCTCGCAGCTTGGGTTGTAGTAGAGGGATATAAGTATTCTGCTACAGCAACTGGTAAAGCAATGTTCGCAAAAGAGGATTCGTATGCGAAAGGTAGTTACAAAGCTGCAACTAATGAGGTTGTAACTGTTACTGCTGTTGAATTACCTGGCTTAGAGTTCCAAGTTCCAGTTAAGAATGATGGCTCATTCTCTGTCAAATTGCCTTTGAAAGACGCAAAAGATGAGTATAAATTAGCGGTTTCTGCTGATAATGTAACTGTTGATGATTTCGTACATTATCGTGATCATGGTAAAACCAAAACATTGGAAGGTACATACGTAGCACAAGATCCTATCAAAGCTGCTGATGCTGCATGGAATAATTTGGGAACTTACTACTTTAAATTTGATCCAAAGGGTGCTGATCCTGATACATATACGGACAAACTCTTAGGCTGGCAACAATTCGATGCAAAGTATTCCAACAAGGATAAATCTGTAACAGGTACGATTATGCTTGCTGAGGAAACTGGATTCTGGAAAGGAGCATATGCACCTTATGCGAACGAAAAAATCGAAGTAAGATATACATTACCAGGTGCTTCTGAGCCATTTGAGATGGTGTTGCTTACAGACGCTGATGGAGCATATGATTGCGTAGTATATCGTGAGTTTGGTGATCAAGAGCCTAACATTACTGTTACTCCTTTGTTACTCAATGTAGACGATTTCGTTCACTACTATCACGTCACTTCTCCTACTCCAATGAAGATCGCTGGTAACTACTACCATTATGTAAGTATCAATGACAATGCTTGGAACAATAAGGGTACAGCTTACTATAAGTTTAATCCAGATGGTTCACCTGCAGAGTGGCCAAACAACAACTTGATTGGTTGGTACAAACAAAAAGATTTTGAGGGTAAAGTGAACTTCAAGCTCTATGCTCAAAAAGCAATCGAGAGTACCGAGTCTGGCAACCATGAGGCAGATTGGACTGCAGCTGGTGCAGGTGTGATGGCAACTGTAACATTGACTCGCACAAGTGGCGGCTATGAAAGTAAGACATTTGATATGTTGGTATCAGGTCAAGCATTGGCACTTTCTGGCGTTACCTTTAAGAATAAGGTAGAAGATGGTGATAATTTCACAGTATCAATCAGCTTGAAGCACCCAAGTACACTTGATGGTTATCCTAAAGTAAATGACTTTAAACACTATCCAGACCCAGCAGAAAATGCAGTTAAGACTATTTCAGGTAAATACACTGGTGTTGCATTCAATGAGGCTGAAACAGCTACTAGCGGTGTGGTAGAGATTAAGAAGTCAGCAAAATTACTATTCCAACCAACCTCAACCCCTGAGGGCTGGGGCAACTATGATTGGTCTTCAATTCTTGACCATACAATTGATGACTAATTTGAATTTAATAGAGGTATAACAATTGTAATATTTGTATTGCTATGAAATTCAACAAGATATTCACGTTGGCTCTGTCGCTCTTGGTAGCGACAGCAGCCTTTGCTGACGGGGCTGATAAGCCTTCGCCAGAAGAACGAACTAAGAGGGATTATACTTCTTGGTTACCTGCTCAAGGAGATATGTCTATTGGTTTCTCTTTGGATCCTGTAAATACATTGTTGGGTACAATGTTCAAAGATTCTGAAACTACACCTTCTTTTGATGTGACAGGTGATCCCTTGCTGAACCAAAAATTGCCCAACTCATTGGTATCAATCATGGGTACATATATGCTCACAGATAATTTGGGCATACGTGCTAACTTAGGATTTGGTTTGTATATCCAAAATTACAATGCTTACGCAATCAATGATGCAGCTGTAATGCTTGATCCATTGAGCAACGCTAAGGTAATTGACCAATTTGGATACAAATCTTTTTCAGGAAGTTTCGCACTTGGCGTAGAATATCGTCTTGGCAAACGTGCTGTACAAGGTGTCTTTGGAGGTGGGCTTAACTATGCATGTGGTTCTTCATCAATTAATTTTGCATATGGTAATGCAATTACAAAGATGAACCAAAACCCATCAATCAGTGTCCCTAGTTTGTATCAATCAGTTGTTCCTTACTTGCCTAGCGCACGTCCATTATCGATTCAATCTGCTAGCTTAATACATGCAGTGGGTGCATATGGTAGCATTGGTATCGAGTGGTTTGTTGCTCCTAAGGTAGCTTTGGGCGCCAATGTAAATATTGGTCTCTACTACGAGTTCAACCCTGCACGTGCTGAGGTATATGAAGGATGGAATACCATTACAGAGACACATACCATTCATACTGAATTGGTAGCTCCTGCTAACCATAGTTTCCAATTCGGTACAGATAATATCGGTGCAAACTTGTATATGGCGTTCTACTTTGGAACCAAATAAGAATCTTACACAATAAGGAAAAAAGACTGCTTCGGCAGTCTTTTTTTGTTTATAGATAAAACTCCTTCGTCAGCGCTTTATATTCCTCACTACGAGGGGAATCTCCTGATTCAATATAGAAGGTGTGAGTTGCATATTCACTATGAGCTATTGGCGAGAAGGCAATGAGCAGGCGTTTGGCTGGTTTGCCAGGTTTGCTATGCACATGAGTGATGTGGGTAGGATAGAGAGCGTGTGTCTCTGCCAATGCCAATATATCTTCCTTCGCCTCGAAAGGCAAAACTAATGCTAACGTACCGTTTGTATTTAACAGACGTGCTGCATGTTGGATGAGTTCCGTATAACTCAGCGTATCGGTGTGACGCGCAACTGCACGCTGTGCGTTAGGGTTCTTCAGACTGTCTTGGAAGTAGGGTGGGTTGCTGACAATCAAGTCAAATGCGTGTTCTGCGGGCATGTCTTGTAATCGGCATGCTTGGCTCGTTAGACTGTCTGCCCATGGTG
>CAMEKM010000011.1 GCA_945921355.1 uncultured Bacteroidales bacterium | reverse complement strand
CTTAGATACGAAACAAACGATATTGCAAATCACAGCAGCGGGTCTGTGCCAGAATTTCACTGGCTTCCCTATAACTGAATGCGGGTGCAAAGGTACAACAAAAAATGCACATACGCAAGCAAAGCGAGCACTTTTTGTAAGACAAATAATAGATTTATCTATTTCAAATGGTATTCATCACTCATTTAAGCTCGCTTAAGAATGAGGTGATGGATAGCAGATGATAAGGCGAAACCGTATTTTTCTACAAAATGTGCGAGCGTAGCGAAAGTATGGGCTGCATTTCGCGAAAGTAGCTACGAGGGAATTGGCTTTATGCGTATGGTTTTGTTTGGGCTATAAAGCCAAGGCAGATGTTCGAAGGTAATCATTTTTTCTCTATTTTCCAAATTTATAGCAATGTTTTTGGATTATATCTTTATTTCCTCACAAGTTCCCTGCAAATTAGGCGACCACTATAGGAGATCTCTAGGACTTCTATGGGCTTTCGGTGGCTTTCAGTTTTCCGTTTTCACTTTTCACCTTCCCGTTTTCGGTGTGCTTCTATATAATATAGTGTTGCCGTATCTTCGGCATTTTAGTAGTTTTGTGCCGAAGATTGGGGATTTTGGAGAGAAAAGTGATATATGAAGTGTGCGGAAGCTGCTGTATTACAAGAGTTTCTGCGTGAGTGGATTTTTTTAGAAAAAAGTTTTCGCGTGCCGAAGGTTGTGCCGAACTAACAGTAAGCAATGTAGCGTTGCGCTTGATGATTGCCCTCTTGGCGAACTAATAAGAAATCCTTATAAGTTCGATTTCGAGATAATCTCTTATTTGCATGATACGAGGAATGCATGAACTGATTCTTACAAACTATTTTATTGCTGCAACTTTCTTTTCTATACTAGCGTATAAATGTTCCATTATTATTTTTATCCATATTTTTTGCTGCGAATCAGTAGGTAATACACCATAGCGGAAAGATTGTGTATCTTCAAACAGTTGTATATTATATTCTTCATCGTTGCAACTAATATAGATTGGAATACTTTCTGCGGAATTCGTTGGAAGCAATATAGTTGGTTTAGTCAATAGTACTTCAATTACCATTCTGGATGAAATCTTCTCGAAGTTACCACGACGAGCCTCTAAAAACTTGGGGGTCAATGATACTTTACCACCACCAGAACCAACATAATAGAATGAAATATCAATACTATTATAGAATTGATTGAAAATCGCGAACTGTGTATTTAACTCTTCTTTAATCGGAGTTATAAAATCATGTATTATTTCAGCTATATATTGGTTACTTCTGCGTTTGATGTTTCCCCGTTTTGCTTGTGCATTACGAGCAAGAATAGCTAAACGCTTTTGCATATCATCTTCATCCTCAATGTTTTCTCCTTTTGCCGCCTTAATACTAATCACTAAAGCACGTTTAAGACATTGCTCCAGATAATTAACCAACGGCGTAATCTGTTCTAGTTTTGCATGAGCCCCCACAGCTGGTACCAACCTTGTTTCGGCATCACATTGACCGAGCGCACCTAAATATCCATTACGATCGGAGTCATGTACTACAATCATAGGATAGCCATGTCTTGCAAGAATATAATTGACTAAAAGTCGTGCAATACGTCCGTTGCCATCTTCAAAGGGGTGTATTCGAATATAACGATAATGAAAAAGTGCCGCTATTTCAAGAGGAGATATCTTTGCTTCCTTTTCAACATTGTTGTACCACGCTATTAAATCCATCATTAAAGCTGGGGTCTCTTCAGGTGAGGCGTATTCAAAAATCTCTCCTGTTGGTGTTTGGACGGAATTGGGGCGTGTTTTATATATTCCAGCGTGAACAGTATAATTTTTCCCCTCAGGAATATAATCCGTTCGGAGCATAATTTTATGTACCTGACGAATAAACATTTCTGTTAGCGGGCGTTCTCCGGTTGCAGCCTCTACCTTTATCATTTCCAATGCGGCTTGATGCGCTTTCATCTCTTCATAATCATGCATTGGAGCAGATCCCTCCACTTTTCCATGAATCAATAAAGAAATTGTTTGACCATAGGTCAGAGTATTACCTTCAATATGATTGGAATTATAATTGAATTCCAACATAAACTTAGTATTCAACCTTTTTTGGTTTTCTGCACTCAATGGCTGCAAAGAGCGCAACTCTTGGTATAAATTCTTTATTTCCATATTTTACTACACATTAGTATGTAAGCATTTTCTTGCGTAATCCACATTTAGTTTGTTTTAAAGTATTTACTACCTCTATTATGGAATGCAGGATAAGTGCCTTCTAAGATGTCAATTATACTTTTGTTTATTTGCGGGTTCTCAATTGCCCCTGAAACAAAAGATACAGTATTTTTATTCTTTTTGTCAATATCCATTTTTATGATTTGATCTGCATCGCATACAACCGCTAAATTTGGATTATGTGTTACTATAATTATTTGCCTTTTTGTTTTTGCCTTCTTAATGAAAGTTACAAGATAATCATAAACACTTTCATTATCTAGGTTCTCTTCAGGTTGATCAATAATTAATGGTTTATCATCCATATCAATAAACAAGTAAAAAAGCAATAACAATGCACCTCTTTCCCCAGGGGACAAAGCGGATAAAATTTTATCTGACAATTTTAATTGAAATAATGGTTTGATGTAGTCCAAGCAATAGATAAAATTGTACAATTCTAATTTTGTATGACCTTTTTTTAATTGTGTTTCAACATTTCGTTTTTCATTATTAAACCCGTCTCTATGATCTTCTGCAAGCATTTGGTTTAACTTATGTGTAAAATCCAAAATGAGTTGATTGTTACTTAATTCTATGCTGTCACACAATTCTTTCAGCCTAATAGAGCCTTGCTCTTTCCCATTAAAAGACCCTGACACTTGTTGATTCACGATGCTAAAAAATAGTTCATCCATATTATTGTCAAATATGAACGCCGCATCTAATGCCATTGGATATGATTTAAGGTCTTCTTTATATGAATCAATAAACTGACTTATTGGTTTGTATAAAGAGGTGTAAGTATCTAATACTTTCCGCTTATTTTCTATTAATTCATTGATGAAATCATTTCGTTTAGTTTCCTCTGTTTCTATATCTGTGTCTAATTTTTCTCGCACATATTTTAGTTCCTTTTCATAATATGAGATTGTATCACTTGCATTATCAGATCCTTTAATTGAATTTACTTTATCTTCCCAATTTTTCAAGTCCTGAAGGTATTTTTGATATAATCGTTCGGGCTCACTAAGTTTATCTTCCTTTTCTAATAAAGTTTTCTCAAGTGCCAACTTTTTTGCAAGCAGTCCCTCGTTGAATTCTGGATCTAATTGTCCTGCAATGTTATCCTTCTCTGAGCGAAGTGAACTGATCTTTTTATCAATAATCTGCTGGTTATATTCTATTTTAATAATATCATTAACAATCAAACCATTGCGTTCAAAGGCATCGTTGTACTCTTTTATGGAATTATCAAATGACAATTTTAATCTGTCTAGAGCATCTTTAAGTGTTGTTAAATCTTGTATTTTTTTAGAGAAATCACTCAATTTAACTTTAGCTTCTCCTATTTGTTTTTCTAAATCTTTAATCTGATTTTGGATATTTGTTATTTCTTCTTGTTTTGACTTCTCTTCTTTATTATCAGAATGATCCGGTTTCTCCACCTTTATTGGTTTAGCTTTCTCCAAATTCAAAAGTTCATCTTTCTTTAAATCTAAAGCATTTTGAAGCTTTGCTTCATAATTTGGGTTCTTTTTTTCTTCGAGATTAATGATTACCTCATTTTGCTGAATTATTTTTTGTTTGATTTCAGTTTCGCGTTTATTAATCTCAACTGATAAATACTCAACAATTTCATCAATAGATTGTTTACCAAATTTCTGGTCATCTGGAAGGTATTGGAAAATTATTGATTTCATTTCCTTCTCAAATTCTTTTTCGTCTTCTGTGGTGCATAGATTTTCCAGAAAATTTTGAGGTATATATTTCACTCTTTCAGGCATATTTTTATCTATGCCATCATCAAGTTTCTTTGTGCTTTCACTATCATCATACCACGATATTTTTGCTTGAAAATATGAAGAACGATTATATGGTTTGGGCATCCTAAACTTAGTTTTTGTAAGAAATGACCAATTATCGTTATGTGAGTTGGCACACAATCCAATGATATCTGTTATGGCACTTTTTCCACTACCTTTATTACCAATAATTGCAACTAATCCAGGATTAACATCAATTGAAATATTATTGTACCAAACTTCATCTATTATTGCTGTTGATGGATTTTTTTCTATAAGTATATTTTTAATAAATTTAAGTGGATTCGTTTCTATTCTGTGTAATAATTCCGGCTTTTCTTGTATCAATACTCGATCCGGTTCATTAAGAATTTGTTTTAGCCCTTCAAATGTAGGATCAGCTTTAATCCATGTATAGCAGCAATATTTTTTACTATCTATATACTCTCCCTTTTCATTTTTCTCGGCAGTATCTAATACGCTGAAATCATGAATATCCAAAGAATGTAATAGTTTTTTCTCACCAAACTCATTAAGCCATTTTTGACTATTATTTATTGTTTGATAATTTGAAGAGAAAAAAGCACCAACTCTTCCGTACAAATCCTCTTTTAATGGTTTTAATTGTTTGTTCTTTTCTAAATTTGACCATTCTTTGTAGCCAAGAAACAAGAATGTTTTGTCTCTCCATTCAGGTGAATTAATCAACTCCAATACTTTATCTGTAGGTGGAATTAAATCACTGAAACCTGTTTGTAGATCTTCTCCCTCCTCCGCCAAATTTTCTCTTGATAGCATAATTGTTTTATGCTTATCTAATCGTGTTATAGGTATTAATCCTATAAAACGATTTTTAACTTTTTCAATCTCATTTCTTATATCACTTTCATTTAAATCAAAAAGAATATGGAGATTTATCTTTTGTAATTTATTCTCATTACCACTGCCAAACGTATCTATTCTAAACTCTAAAATAGGGAAGATCTTATCTATATTTTTCAGCCTGCCGTTTTGTTTATACGACATTACCTTCTCATATCCATCTATGAAATAGTAATCTGTTATACCTATTACAGATACTTCTTTAGGGAGCCTTTCTAAAGCATCAATGTACTTATCCCAGATAACATCGGAGTCGCCACCATAATTGTTTTCTATGGATTTTGGGGTATGGATATGTAAATCCCATTTACGCCATTCAGAACCTCGACTATATTTTGTGCCCATAGTATATAATTTTAATCAGTTTACAATATATAAATCGTCTCGTCGCCGCATATGTTGCGGATTTTGAGGCGGAGGGGTTTAGCTTCAGAAGCGATAGTTGCATCCCAGAAATCCTGCGTCTTAATACCATTACGCACAACAAAGCCATTGCGGTCAATTTTTATCTCTTCATCGCTATGCCAAGGTGCCTTGGGGTCGGCATTCGTACAATCCAAGCTTAACCATTCAATAGTTTCTAATCCTTCATCACTTATTTTAAGAGGGTTGAACTTTGCTCCTTTGTGTAATGCTTGCTGTTCGCCTTTTTGATTTACTTCTTGTATCTTACGCAATACACGGTCACTATGGAAAGACTTTATAGCAACCTTCCAACCTCCGAGTAAAGTGTCGTGGGTTTCGCAAACTTCCCATTCGGCTTCATCTTCGACTACAACATTATCCAACACTTGCTTTAAATCACGCAGTTCAATCTCAATAGTAGTTAGTGTATTTTGCTCTTTGATAAATTGCTCTATTTCTGCTTTATCAGTAATGTCTATGTAATACACGATTACTCGTTTGGTATCTTCAGGCAAATCGGGCAAAGCCTCGCGAATGATTCTATTCATCAATGGTTTATCCAACAAGCGTGTTGTGCTATCCATCAAGTTCGGTAGGTAAACAGGCATCATACCATGCTTGGTATCCACGATGCTACCTTCCCAGAATTTGTCTAATGCATCTTCGTTACGCAATCCAGGTATGAGTGATTTCAGTTTGTCCATTGTTTGAACAGGATTACGATAGAGAGAAACACCATCTTTAATTTCCAACACTTCAAATTCTGCTTGGTTGGCGATTAGTCGGTCTCTAACTGTTTGAATGCTGTTGATTCCTATATCATTATGAATAAAGTTGCGTTTTAATTTATGCGCAACTGCTGCCGTCACACCACTGCCACCAAAGAAATCGGCAACTATCATACTTTCGTTGCTACTTGCCTTTATGATTCGTTCCAACAACCCTTCTGGCTTTTGAGTAGCATAATCTACAGCCTCATCAAAGTGTGATTTCAAAGGTGAGATATCATCCCACCAATCTGACAATGGTTGTCCATTATTCTTATCAAGCCATGGCAATGACAAATCAGTAGGATGTCCTTTTAGTTTTGCAAATACGCCAGGATTATTATCTTTTAACCATTGATATGTAATATGTCCATTTTCATCAAAATAATCTCCAAATCTTTCAATTGTACTTTGTGATAGTTGTTGACGTTGTATATTAAAAATTCTTTCTGAATTGTTTTTTTGATACATAAAAATTGTATCATGTTTGCGTTTAAAATATGGAACAGCTTTAGCCCCGATATCTTTGTATGCCCATACAATCTCATTAATAAAATTATCCTCTCCGAAAATTTCATCCATAAGAATCTTTACATAGTGCCCGATATGCCAATCCAAATGCACATAGATACTTGCAGTGTCACTCATTACTGATTTGATAGCCATAAGGTTCTCGTACATCCAGTTGAGGTAACGCTCTTTATCCCACACGTCACCATACATCTTTTCCTCAAAGGCTTTGAGATCTTCTATATCTAATTCAGTTTCTGCTTGTGCAATAGCTTTCGCTACCAAAGGATTGCGACGGATATACACTTTTTTGGCATAGTCTGCACCTGAAGCAAAAGGAGGGTCAATATACACTAAGTCCACTTGTATCCCATGCTCTTTAAGGTATGCACATGCTGAGAGACATTCACCACGAATGATTTTATTCTTTGGATTCTCTCCAACCTGCTCTACCGTTTCCATCTCGTAGAGTGGCATACCTCGTTCAATGCGCTCAATAACTTGGTCGTTGTCGCGGTAACGTAATACACGTTTGGTACGTACGAAGTTGTCTAAGATTGCTTGTCCTTCCAATGTGTTTGGGAAGTAAGGAACATATTTTATAGCCATAATTTATGTATTATTTACAAGTTAAAGAAATCGTTAATTGCCTCCAAGGTCTTCTGTCTGCGTTGTTCGGCAGAAAGTGTGTCTTCAAGATATAGGAAGTTAAAACGCTTATATCCGAATTGCTCATTGTTCTTGCGCACAAATTCCGTTTCCATAAATTCTCTGCGTTCAGCAAACTTAGCAGCAAAGCCTTCGCCTTTGGTTTCTATAATGATGATTTTGTCAATCTCATTGTTTTCTTTTCTGCTGAGCAAGAGGAAGTCGGGCACATATTTTCCAATATATCGCCATTGTGTACCGTGCTTCTTATAGCAGTTGATTTTAAACTCAGTGAGTGTGTCATCACCGTTAAAATAAAGTTCAAGTGCTTTGCCATGAATAAGCGGTAGTATTTCCTTAGAGAAATAATCAATTTCCAGTTTACTATCAAAACGATATGGCAGATAGTGGTATGTCTGACAACGCTCAGGATGAGGGTCAGACTGCGGTTTGAGCGTGGAGACATCTATGCCCATTGCTTGTAGTTCCTCAATCTTGGCTATCACTTCTGGCTTCAATTCTTCTTGTGTAGGACGATTATCCCAATTTACGATTTCTTGTACCACTTGCTGCGATGGATAATACTTTCCATGATCTTCAATTGGCGAAATCAGTTTCTCTATTTGTAGCAAAGTAGCCTGTTGAGGTACCACTTCTTCTGTCACATGGAAATCACGTAACGGAGCAAATGCTTGACGTATGAGCGAACGGATACGCTGGTGATTATGTTTAGGCGTCAGTTTGTCGTATATAGAACGTAGTTCCATTTCGCAGGTCTTGAGTTGTGCGACCGTAAGCGTACCGAAGCTCTCTTTGGCAATCTGTTGCAACCACCATTGGAAAGATGGAACTTCTGCGTCATTTGTTTCCAGTTCGAACGAAGCGATGTGTTTACCCTCCATGTCCTGTTGGTGAGCAAGCGAAGGTGCTGCTTTGACGATTATTGCTTCATCTTGCAAACGCGCGTGAGGATCATTTGACTCATCTACGATAAGTGTTTCATAGCCCACTTTTAGTTGGTAGAAGTCAATCGGTGGCACTTGCATACGCTCCATACGCGAGAATCTTTCAATAGTTGGTCTTGTCAACGGAACTTTTTGTACAAATTCTTGCAACGTAATATTCTGTTGCTGTTTCAATTGTTTATTGAGAGTATCAGCGTTGAATTTGTTGAGCCAGATAATGGCTGACTCTGTATTGTCTTTAACCACCTGACGCAAACAACGACATGAAGTCTGCAATACCATATTGGTAGGACAAACTCCTTTTTGTGGAAGTATGACTCCTGTTAGACTTTTACAGTCCCATCCCTCTTTACCTATCTGTACTAAAAGGATTATTCGAATTCTTGACAAAGAAGTGTCCAATGATGCAAATGATATTTCGGCTCCTTCGGGTTGTGGATATTCTTTATTGCCTCCATGATACTTTAGAATAGTATCGGAAGGATTCAATCCATACGAAGATACAATCTCTGCAACAAGTGGATAGATAGTTTCTTCTAAGGTTTCAATCTGACCGCAATAAATAGCCAACTTGGCACACGTACCATTGGCATAGATAGTATCTTTGTACTTATTAAAAAACTCCTGGACACCATTTGTGACAATAACGTGCGTATCGTTATCTGCATATTTAACATCTGGCACTTTAAGGAAATTACCTATTCCATTTATGAGCGGATAATAATATACAACATTGGATAGGTCCGTGTTTTTGATAGAAAAGTTGTCCGACAAAACTACCTTTTCTGCACTTTCTAAGTAGGGCGTACCAGAAAAACCAAGCACGGAATTGAAAGTGTGATTTTCCGTCCACTTATTGACTACTTGACGCAGTTTAATTTCTCCATCAGCAGCGTGGTGTACTTCATCAATATAGATGGCAAGATTTGGGAGTTTGCCAATTAATTCGCGTAATTCATTCGCCAACACCATCCTTTTTAGTTCATCATCACTGAATAAGGAGGTGTCTTGATTTTCAGCCAAGCGGTCTAAGATTACTTTTTCGGCATTAGTAATAGCGACTAAGCCCATTAAATTTTCCAATGGCTGATGATTGTTAATTTTTTGAGCATTTGGATTCTTAATGCGGTTGCTCTTATTAACAGTTTTTTGTTCATCAAGGATTTCAAACTTTATCAACCTCTTCAGCTGAGTTGCTGTTGGTTCTGGAATAATCCATGAGGGGTCAAACTCCTTGATGTGTTTTAGACTAGGTACAATAGAAGATTTCAAACCAGACGGAGCCATTACCATAAAGTTGTGTGCAAAACACTTGTTGTCTGGCTCAATTTGTGCAAAATAGAGATCCAAATAAATAAACGCTGCCATCAAATAGGTTTTACCAGCTCCCATTGGAAGACTAAATAAATAGTCCGTATATGTGACATCGTAAAATATCTTTTTGAATACTGCCTCGTAATCTATTTTATCGGCATTTTGTTTGATAAACTGCTCTAATTCCGGTGCTAACTGTCTCCCACCTTTGTCCTTCAAGCGAGAGTATTGAAATAGCGCAACAGCCGCTTTGTTGGTGTTGAAGATTTGGCGTGCTGCTTCAGTTAATTCGATTTGATCAATATTTGTGTCGTTGAAATATCCATTCACAAACAGCTGCCACAATGGTTGATTTTGGCAGGCAATTTTTATGAATAGGTAAGTTTTGATAGCTTCTAATTGCGCATCACGCATCATACCGCGTAGCTCAATATAATGGAGCAAATCAGTGATGGTGCATTCTTTAGAAGCCAACCATTCGTTTCGTTTTTTTTCAATTAATTGATAAAACATATATTTTGTATATTCTGCACGTCAAACTTATTCTTTAGTAGAGTTGAAATCTAAATACACATAAGATTGAGGGGGGACAAAATCGTCAATAAAGTCATTCGGATTTTTCCCCTGTTTAAAAGAAGTAACAGTGTTTATTACAAAAGCACAACCTCTTTCATTATTTGCATAATAACTGAAGAAATCCTCTTTCGCAATACCGCCAACATCTTTATACTTTTCCCATAAATTAGCAGGTGTATCTTCATCTATCTCTGTAAATGTAAAATAACCTACAATTTGTTTGACAGGAACAGAGGCGTAAATATATACTCTCCGCACTTTTTCTTTGAAACTTCTTTTACGAAATTCCACTTTTTTGGTTCCTGCCAAAATTTGCTTGGCATATATAGGTTTAATTGATAAAATAGCGTCCATCTGCATTTCCTAATGTTAAAATTTGATTGAATTGCGGATCTGAAAGAGGTAATATGCCCCAACGCTCATCCGAGCAGAGACCAGCATAGTCAATGATGTCTTTTCGAATTACTTTCTTTTGAAAAGCCAGGTTGTATAGCATTTTGATGACTATGAAATCAGATTTTCTATTATACCAATCTCTTAAATCGCGTTCCGTAAATACACTATACTTATTGGCATACCGTACAAACTCATCAGCATTCTGAAAATCATCTATCGTTTTTGTCTCTACAACAGTGCATACAGAAGTTGCAACACTGCGATATGCTGCAGGACCTTGATGATCTGAGGTTCTATAGATGATAATTTTATCTCCCTGTCTCAATTGGCGCGTACCTTCCATCCAACAAATATAAATCTTATTAATGCTGTTCGTAGGACCTACATCTTCCAAACAATCATAATGCTCATTATTTAAGATTGAATCAGGAAACAACTTGGTATGATATTCGGGTCTAATAGCCAGTAAATATTTATTTCCTTGTGTTCGATTAATATGCGGATAGTCTTGTATGATATTATTTGTAAAAGCGGTCATATCTCGCAAAAGAACAGCTTCGCTTCGTCCATTATTATGTGATTTTCTACCCACTTCTACAAAGCCATATTGCTCAAAGAAATGACGTAAATGTAATAATTCATTCGTGTCATCAAACATGGTAACATATACTTCAGGAAAAGAATGTTGGATCGCAAAATCCAAAATCCTTTTTATAAAACGTTCCCCTCGATTCGTTCCTCTACGCTCTATTTTGAAAGTTCCAACTTTCAAGCGTTTTCTTTTGGGCAACGATATATTATCCAATTGCAACTCTTCATCCTCATCTTTTAGGTACAGGAAATCTAACAATGTGGACTTTTCATAATAAACAAGAGCTTCAGCTCCTGAGATCGCTTTACTTTGAAACCAAGCATCAAATCCTTCATAATTAGCACGCAAAGAATCGAAGAAAGTGTCTGATAAGTCAATGTCTGAAAATGGTATAAATTTTAAGTTATCCATAATTGTTATATATTTGGGCGCAAAGATACACTTTTTTTTTGAGATATGCAAGAAAAATGCAGTTTTGGGGCGATTTTTCTGGGGTAGGGTGTAGGGGAGTGGCACAGAGTGTTAGTTTAGAGGACGCTCGTGGGGGCGAGCTACAGTTTAGAGGTGAGAGGTGAGGAATACCCGAATACCATTCGGGAGAATAAACATAGAAAGGAAACATTTTTAGGAAACGAGTCAACCTTTTTAGGAAGGGAGACAACTTTTTTAGGAATAGAGATGATCTTTTTGGAAAGCGATATTAAGAAACAGCAATATTAATAAAACGCACTTTTTGCGGTTGGGAGTTCTTTGGTAGTTCCTTGGTTCGTCTTTGGTTCGTCCTTGGTCTTTGACACGAGACATATATCTTAAGAACAAAGGAAGTTTATCTTAACAAAAAGTACTTTTGTCAACATGTCATACAATTGGCGGTCGTGCCTACCCTGTACGGCACTACCCTATAGCCGTACGGCTGCGTGACCGCAAGGGTCGCGCCATTCTATGTATTGCGCTTAACCCTCAAAGTGGGGACTCTTCGGGCGCAATACTCGGAGTGCGTTCCGTCGCACTCCTTCACTTAACAAAAAGCCTTTTTAAGAGGAAAAGTACCCGAATACTATTCGGGAGTAATGAACAAAGAAAAGTGAGAAAGCATACAATGATCGGGTCGCGCCTATCAAGTGGCAAACAAACGATTTAGTAGGTGATGCTTACGGTGCACTTGTAGTTGCGTTTGGGCATAGGGTAATTGATAATCACATCGTAATCTTGTGATAACAGGTTATTTACATCCAATGCTACGCGGAGACTTATTGGGTGTTTCGTCTTGGTTCTTGATTCCTTGCTCTTGGCTCCAAACTCCCATTCTCCGAATACACTCAAGTCGTGGGTGTACCAAGGTTGGGTATAGTTATAAATGATGTTCTCCTGTTGGTTGTAGCGTTCGCCAACATAAATGAAACTGTAGTTCAAGCCATACTGCTGCCAGTCGTTTTGCCAACCAAACATACCCACTGCACTACCCGAATGCCATGGGATATAAGGTATCTGGTCGCCATAATAGGTGTCGTTGGGGTCGGTAACATCAATCGCCGTTTGGTAGGTATATTGCGCTTTGGCCGTGAGATAGAAGTCCATCGGCAAGACAAGATGCAGTTGCGCATTGACGTCTAAACCGTTGATTTTGACCAATCCGAGGTTGAGCATCGTCCAACGGAACTGTTGCCCTTTAGGATAGGCGATAATCTTATTGGAAATGCGGTTGTAGTAGTAATCGGCATTGATGCGGAACTCCGAACCGCGTTTCTCGGCGATGCGGAAGGGCTGCGTGAAACTCAAACCCACATTATGCTGCTTTGCCAACTCGGGTTTGAGGTAGGCGTTGCCCATGTCGGTATAGTAGAGGTCGTTGAACGTGGGATAGCGGTAGCTCTGTTTGTAGAAAGCATTGAGGCGGAGGTCAACGAGCTGAGTAGGGCGGTAGGAGAGGAACAAAGCGGGAGTCCATTTTATGCTCGCTGTGCTCGCGTTAGTGGCTTGCTCTGCAAGCGTTGATGGCTTCGCGTTAATGGCTTCGCGTTGATAGGCTTCGCCGTTATTGGTTGATTGCGCATCATTGACAAAAGTCCCTAATACGCTGGCTTGTAGGCGCAGGTAGTTCTTTATGTTGATAGCGGTGGCTGCGCTGAGCCAATGTGTCCAACGGTGCGCGTCGAGGAACATGCTGAGTTGGTTGTACTGCACATCGTATGCTGCACTGACATCCCACCAGTCGAAGATTCGCACTTTGTGCGCCATGGTGAAGTAGAACTCCTGTTGCAGGTATTGGTTCTCCACGCGGATGAGTTTGTCATCGTTGTTGATATAGCGCGTATAGTCGTTGGCGTACTTCATGTTCGCTCGCACCGACCAGCGGTTGAAAAACTCGTCTTGCCAAGTGGCTTGCACGAAGGAGTTGCGGTCCCATAGGCGTTCGCCATTGCGCCATACATTATTCACAATCGCACCCGGCACACCGCGCTCGGAGTTGTAGTGATAGAGTTGCAGTTTCCAGAAGCCCGTGTTGCTATAGTAGTGATTGACAGCGGCTTCCACGCGGATGGCGTTGATGTCGCCATTCTGGCGGATGGCGGTAGTGTCGTATGCCACTTCGCCCGACGGAGTGACGCGGCGATAGCGGAAAGGATACTTGCCATCGGAGGAAACGAGTTCGGCATTCGCCGTGATGGACATCGTTTCGCTGAGACGGATATCGAACAGCAGACTCGGATTGATAAGCGCAAAACTGCCTGCACGCATCTGCGCTTTCACGTTGAAAGCCTTGCCTGCCTCGAAACGCGGACGGCGAGTGGTGAGGTAGATACTTCCCGCAGCACCAAACTCGCGCGCCGACTGCCAGATGTCGGATTTCTGACCGTTGTAGAGTTGGATCTCTTCGATGTTTTCGAGTGAATATTTGCCGAGGTCGATTTGTCCGTTTTGTGCATTGCCAAGTTGTACGCCATTGTAATACACGCCCATGTGATTGGTGCCCATGCTGCGGATATTCACGGTTTTGATACCGCCCACACCACCATAATCTTTGATCTGTACGCCTGAGAAATAGCGGATGGCGTCGGCTACGCTGAGGGCATTCATCTTCTTGAGTTGTACGCCGCTAAGTGTCTGAGGGATAATGATATCCTTCTCTTTGATGCGAGCGGTGATGGTGTACTCATCTAAGTCGATATAACGGGCGATGAGGCTATCGGGCGATGAGGCTATCAGGCGATGAGGCGATGAGGCGATAAGGCTATCGGCGGCATTGTTTTGAGAGAATGCTGCCAAGCACGAGAGTGCGAAAAGCCATATGAGAAACCGTCTGTTCATGTCTTAAGCCCTATACCACGAGAGCGTTCAACGAATGCATGTAGCAGGTCTTCTGACTTATCGCTCCTTTTGTTCGGCCTTCCCAGCTTTGACAATTGACAGTTGACAATTGATAGTTAGCCAGTGACCTAAGAGATAGTGAACATCGGATTGCGAATCACAGCAGCGGGTCTGTGCCAGAATCTCACTGGCTTCCCTTAGCGAATCCCCGACGAGCCACGTGGGCGAGGGGGCTCTTTAACTAAATGCGGTGCAAAGGTAGTACAAAAAATGCACATACGCAAGAAATTGTGCGAAAAAAGTTATTCTTGTTGAAAGATAATCGGTCTGTAGAAAGTTTATAGAGTGGAAATACGATGCAGTAATTTTTTTTACTTAAATAAGTAACTGTTTTTTTACAACAAATAAATTTGCACCATTCAAAATTTTGTTGTACCTTTGCCGCCGTTTTGCAAAAAGAACAAACTACATTATATATATGAGCAAAAATTTAATGATAGTTGAGTCCCCAAGCAAAGGAAAAACCATAGCCAAGTATTTGGGTAAGGACTTTCGTTTGATGTCGTCGCAAGGACATATTCGCGACATTGAAGGAGTGGGGAAAAATAGCATGGGCATTGATTTTAACAATGACTATACGCCTAACTATGTGATCGATAAAGATAAACTACACCTTGTTGAAGCTCTGCGCAAAGAAGCTATGAAAGCAGACAAAGTCTGGCTTGCAAGCGACCCTGACCGCGAGGGAGAAGCTATTGCTTGGCATATCCAAGAGGTGTTGCAACTGCCCAAGGATAAAGTTTGCCGTATTACTTTCAACGATACTACCAAAGAATCTATTTTAGAGGCTATTAACCACCCACGCGATATTGACTACAATCTGGTAAATGCCCAACAGGCACGCCGAGTTATGGATCGCATCGTGGGCTTTGAGCTCTCGCCCGTGCTTTGGAAAAAGGTTATCACTGGACTGAGTGCAGGGCGTGTACAGTCTGTTGCGGTACGATTGATTGTAGAGCGCGAACGTGAGATAGAGGAATTTGTACCTACATCGAGTTATCGCGTTGCGGCAGAGTTTGTGGGGGCTGCAATTAATGGAGAAACTACCGCTTTCAAAGCGGAGCTCAACCATCGTTTTGCTACCAAAGAAGAGGTGCTTGCTTTCTTAGAAAGTTGCAAAAACGCTGCTTTTACGCTCACTTCTGTGACGCACAAGCCTGGGCATCGTTCTCCAGCGCCTCCTTTCACTACATCAACGCTTCAGCAAGAAGCAGTGCGGAAATTGCACTTCTCTGTATCAAAGACCATGCGTCTGGCGCAATCGCTCTATGAGGCAGGACATATCACATACATGCGTACCGACTCGGTGAATCTAAGTGCGTTAGCTATCAATACTGCTAAATCAACTATCCTTGCTGAGTACGGAGCAAACTACCATAAGGCTCGTCGATATCAAACTAAGTCTAAAAATGCACAAGAGGCACACGAGGCTATTCGACCAACCTATATGAATGTTCCTGTTGCAGGCAACAACAACGATGAGCGTCGTTTGTACGACTTGATTCGCAAACGCGCATTGGCGTCGCAAATGGCTGATGTAGAGGTGGATACTACGCGTGTGGAAGTGGCGATGAGCAATTCGCCATACTTATGGACTGCTACGCATGAGGTGATTACTTTCGATGGCTTTATGCGTGTCTATACGCAAGCTGCGGATGAGGAAATTGCTGCCAACAATCAAGCTGCAATCGCATTACTCAAGGAGAATGTGAACTGTCAATTGTCAACTGTCAACTGCCAAGAGACTTTTACCAAAGCACCAGCTCGTTACCACGAAGGTTCGTTGGTGGATAAGATGGATGAATTGGGTATTGGACGCCCCTCTACTTATGCTACAGTCATTGAAACTATCCAATCGCGTAAGTATGTGGAGCGTGGTTTGGTGGAGGGAACTAAACGTTCGTACAACATCATCACTCTTTCTAATGGCAAAATCATTGACAAAACCAAATCCGAAATAGTAGGTGCAGATTCAGGAAAACTTCTCCCTACCGACCTCGGACGTATTACCAATGACTTTCTCGTGGAGCAGTTCCCTGCCATCTTGAGTTATGATTTCACAGCGCAATCCGAAGAAAACTTTGATGCCATTGCTGCGGGAGATGCTAATTGGGTACAGACGGTAGATGAATTCTACCAGACTTTCCATCCGCTGATTAAGCAAGTCCCTTCGGGTAAGATGGCAGCTCGATTCATTGGTAAGCATCCTCAGACGGGCGAACCTATCTATGCTCGCATCACCAAAAACGGACCTTGTGTGCAATTGGGCGATAGTGATAGCGAAAAACCTAAGTTCGCTTCTATGCAAAAGGGACAAAGTATCTTTACCATTACTTTGGATGAAGCGTTAGCACTTTTTGCGAATGCTTTGCCTCGAACTTTAGGTGTGTATGATGGTCAAGAAGTGGTAATAGGCGAAGGAAAATATGGAGCATACGTACGCTATGCAAACGCATTTACAAGTCTGCCTAAAAACTTAGACCCATATGTGGTCACATTAGAGCAAGCCATTGAACTACTCGAACAAAAAAAGCAAGCGGATAAGCCTGTCCATGTGTTTGGTGATATCCAAGTTTTGAATGGTCGATATGGAGCCTATATTAAGACTCCACAAGGCAATTATCGTCTGCCTAAATCTACTGATGTAGAAGGACTTACAGAAGAGGCGTGCCGTAAAGTAATCGCTTCGAGTGAGCCAACAGTAGGTAAAAAACGTTTTGTTCGTAAAAAATAATAAGCGCTTTTAGCGCGAGCGAGAAGTAGCGCAGTTGGTAGCGCACCACGTTCGGGACGTGGGGGTCGGGCGTTCGAGTCGCCTCTTCTCGACAAGATGCGATAATGGAGCAATTTCATTATCGCATCTTTCTTTTTTGTCATTGCAATCATCAGTTAATGAGCGGATTACATCAAATACGCTATTTGTTTTCAATGTTCGACAACTGTTTAGAATATCCTACAACTGTAGAGAATGTGAAACCTGCTACACTTTTTTCAGGTTGTTTCCTTGTTAATTACGTAGGATATACGTAACATATACGTAAGATATACGTAGGATAACGCTGTTAATAAGCAAGGAACACCGCATCTCCGATAGCGCAGCGTCCAGTATCCAATAGGCGTGATGCGCGCCGTCCAATAGCCCAACGAACGTCCATTCTCAAAAAAATGCACCTCCTTACTCATTTTTTTTCGAAAACGTTTGCAGGTTTCAAAAAAAAGTTGTACCTTTGCAGCCGTGTTAAGTATAACAAACTAATAACAATAATTATTAACTTTAAATTCATTACAACATGAAAAAACTTTTTCTCTCTCTCCTTGCTCTTGTAGCAATGGTGGTTACGGCTAATGCGCAACGCGCATGGGCGTATGATTTAAGTTTGACATCGGAAAGTAAGTCTTATACTTTTACGTTTAAAGCTACCACTGCTGCTACAGCAACTCTTATTCTTTCCGATGAAGAAGGAAACAACGTCGGAACCTTAGATCTTGGTTCCGTAGTTGCAGGATCAAACACATTTACCTATACAACTGATCAGTTGCCAAAAGCAAGCCAAATGAATTGGGCTGTAAAATTAGCAGGCGAAGCAATTGCTGAATTAACTGAGGTTACCGATGTTAATCGCGGTATCTACAATTTCTATCTGCCACAAGGTGTAGCCGTTGACAACAATCCAGAGTCTTCTACTTTTGGTAATATTTACGTAGCTCAACCAACTAATGGTGCATCTGATGGAGGTTCTACCCGTGCTAAGAACCAAAAACAAGGTATCTTTATTTATGATCAAACATTGGCAGAACTCAATCCTACAGCAAATGTAGGTATCATTCCAAGCAATGTGACTTTAGCTGCTACCAATAATCGTCAAGCGATGAAGCGTATCGTTATCAATCCTGTAACCAACGAAGTGGCATTTATTCACAATTTGAATCCTGTAGCTATTTGGGCTGTGTCTGCTGAAAACGTAGGTGGTGAGGCTACGAACCTGATTGATGATCTTGGCTTTACAGCAGCCAATGCTGCTTGCTTCGGTGAGGATGGTTCTTTGTATGTATTAGTTTCTACTGGTTATCCGGCTCCTGGTTCTCTTTATAAGATTACTGATGGCGTAGTAGATACATTGTTTGCTGATTATAGAAAATTTGGTAATGCCGATGTGGCATTAGCTTCTGACGGTCGTGGTGGTGTTTGGATCGCTCAAAACCGTGGACAATTAGACGGATTCAACCAACTTACCCACGTTAATACTGCTGGCGAAATCGACTACGAGGTTAACTCTACCACTCCTCACGGCTTTGAGAATTTGAATACAGCTCGTGGTACTATAGCTTATAATCCTAATGAAGATGTTCTCGCGCTCGGTATAGGTGCATCAGGTACAATTGGTGCTAACTTGTACAAGGTTACCTATGACGAAGCAGGTGTTCCTTCTTTGGCATTTGTAGCAAAAACCCCTTCAATGGGTAAAAACGTAGATGGTCTTGCATTTGACTACGCTGGTGACCTTTATGGTTTGTCCGCAAATAAAGAGCGTTTCTATAAATATGCTATTCCTACTAACGACAACACATGCACTACTCCTGCTCCTAAGGCACAAGTGATTACTAAGCCAAGCAATCCAACAGCACTTGACAACACCAATGTTGTTCCTCAAGTACAAAAGATCGTTCGCGATGGTCAAGTGCTCATTATCCGTGATGGCAAGACCTTCAATATGATGGGCCAAGAAGTGAAATAAGAATATAGAAGTTAGAAACGGGAATATATCCAAGGGCTTCCTCACTGTTGAGGGAGCCCATTTTTATGCATCTAAATGTTGATATTACAGAAAAAGTGACAAAAATATATGCGAAAATTATGGAAAAAATGACAAAAACACCTATGAAAATCATGGAAAAAGTGACAAACATTTGCATATATCAAAGATTTTCAGTACCTTTGCCAAAAAATTAAATATATGCACTATGCTACAACGTAAATTTGCAAAGTTCTTGGAGGCATTTCTAAGTGAAAATCAAAACAAGATATTGTTAGTTAACGGTGCCAGACAAATCGGTAAATCATTTATTATTCGACATATCGGTAGCCAATTATTTCCCAATTTTATTGAGATAGATTTGCGTGCTGATAATGAGAATGAGCAATTATTCGCAGATGTGACGAGTGTGGATAGTTTTTATCTACAACTGAGTGCTTTTGCTGGTAACCGTTTAGGAGAAAAACAAGATACACTAATTTTCTTAGATGAGATACAAGTGTACCCTCGTTTACTAACCTTACTCAAATTCCTCAATCAAGATAATAGATTTACCTATATTGCCAGCGGTTCACAACTGGGTGTTGCATTATCCCAAACACCATCTGTACCATTAGGTAGTATATTAATTAAGCAAATGTACCCATTAGACTTAGAAGAGTTCTTTTGGGCAATGGGCGTGGGTGAGGAAGCTATCAACACTGCGCGAACATGTTTTCAAAATCAGCAAGCACTACCAGAAAAACTGCATAGTAGGTTTATGCGTATTTTCAAATATTATCTATTGACAGGCGGACTACCAGATGCAGTAAATCAATTTTTGAAGGACAAAAATATTCAACGAATGCGTGATATACAGCAAGATATACGTGCTCTCTATGGTATAGACGCTTCGCAGTACGATCAGCAAAATCGACTAAAAATTCGCCGCGTATATGATCTGATTCCATCCAATCTTGAAAATAAGAAGAAACGTGTTGTGGTTAATCGGATTGAAAATAAAAAGGGTAAGCAATTTTCAGACTATGAATACGAATTTGATTATTTAGTACAATCTGGTATAGCATTGCAAATAGATGCCATAAGCAATCCGCGCTTCCCATTATTGCAATCCGTAAAAAAGAGTTTACTAAAACTTTATCTAAATGATGTCGGGATATTGACGGCACTTTTGTATCAAAATAATATCAAGGCTGTTTTAAACGATGAGTGTAGTATTAACCTTGGAACAGTATATGAAGCAGTTGTAGCCCAAGAATTGCGTGCCCATGGTTTTGATTTATATTATTATGACAACAAACAACACGGAGAGGTGGATTTCTTAATAGACAACTATTCGACACTCTCCGTAGTGCCTATAGAAATCAAATCTGGAAAAGATTACTATGTGCATAGTGCCCTCAACCACTTTGTTTCCAACCAAGAATATGGCATACAAAATGCTGTAGTATTGTCTAATAATGGTGAAGTAGTGAAAAAAGATAAAATCACATATATGCCTATTTATTATGTGATGTTTATGATGCCTAATTAGCACTCATAGACAGTCAATAGAATTGTTGTCAACTACCGTTTGCATACTTTTTGTACATCTTATTTTAACATTGAAACTTTGAAACAGCCCATAGGACGTGGAACTTTCCAACGCGGCTATGCCGCAACTCAGATTGTATATGAAGACAAAAGACCTTATAGCCAAACGAATGCGTCGCGAAAAAGCGATTAAACGTAAGAATAGAAACCAGCAACAACTCAAGCACCAAGCTACTGTAGAGACACGCGAAGCGGAATATACGCTGCCTGCTGACTTCTCCGACGAGGTGCTCAACGAAGTGAGCAAACTGCCTTCAGAGACTATCCCTCAAAGCGAACTAATGCGCCGTCGTGATATGCGCGATGTGCTCACCTTTACCATTGATCCAGACGAAGCAAAAGACTTCGACGATGCGCTCTCATTTCAGATACTCGACACGGGCAACTACCAGATAGGTATTCATATTGCCGACGTCACGCACTATGTCCAAGAGCAGACGGCGTTGGATGATGAGGCATATCAGCGGGGTACGAGCATCTATCTGGTAGATAAAGTGATTCCTATGTTGCCCGAGCGCTTGAGCAACGAGCTTTGCAGTTTGCGCCCCAATGAAGATAAACTCTGTATGTCGGTCATTGTAGAGATGGACCAGCAAGCCAAAGTGATTCGCCATAAGATTTGCCGAACCGTTATTCGCTCCAATCATCGACTGACCTATCGTCAAGCGCAAGAGTTGCTGGAGAATAGTTCACAGTTGAAAGTTGACAGTGGACAGTTGAGAGAGGCATTGCAAATCTTAAATGGCTTGGCTAAAACACTCCGCACCAATCGTTTCCGACAAGGAGCGATCAATTTTGAAACACCTGAAGTGCATTTCCGTTTGGATGAGAACAACGAACCTGTCGAAATATTCTTCCACAACTCGCTTGATACCAACCATCTGATAGAGGAGTTTATGTTACTTGCCAACCGTATCGTGGCGACTGCGATTGGCAAAAGGTCAAAAGAGGAGATTCAAAAGGCGCAAGAAGCGAAGCCCTTTGTCTATCGTGTGCATGACAATCCCGACCCAGAGAAGATAGGCAAACTCAGTACCTTTATCAAGCGTTTTGGATTGAACCTTAAAGTGTCATCCAATAGCAAGACAACTCACAAACATATCAATGCCCTATTGGATGATTGTCAGGGTATGCCTTGCCAAACTTTGGTAGAGACCCTCGCCATTCGCTCCATGGCGAAAGCGGTGTATTCAACGGATAATATTGGGCACTATGGTTTGGCATTCCCCTATTATACACATTTCACATCCCCTATCCGCCGTTACCCCGACATGATGGTACATCGCTTAGTGTCGCGCTATCTGCTGCAATCCAAAGCGAAATGCCGTACCGATAAAGACGAACTGGAGCAGGCATGTGTACATTGCTCAGAATGTGAGTTGGCTGCACAAATGGCAGAGCGTGACTCAGTCAAAGAGATGCACGCACGGTGGATTAGTAGCCATATTGGTGAGGAGTTTGATGCGATAATCAGCGGAGTGACAGAGTTTGGCTTGTTTGTTCAGTTGGCAGATACGCTCACCGAGGGGCTTGTGCCTATACGCACCATTGAACCGCACGACTATATGCAGTTTGACGAAGACAACTATTGCTTGATAGCTGCTCGTAGTGGTAATGTATATACACTATCAGATAAGGTACGCGTGCGCGTGACAAAAGTGGATATCGAACGCAAACTAATTGACTTCGTTCTGGTATAAAACGAGCAACTTTACTACTTTGCACTACTTTTTCTACTCAAAATTTGCACATACGCAAATTTTGTTGTACCTTTGTACCCAAATCGGATATGTTGAAATCAATTAAAACGATATTACTGGCTATGCTCTTGCTGCTTTCGCCTATGCTATGGGCGGAAGTGGTAACTTTGCGCACAGGGCAAAGTATCAAAGGGGAGATTCTCTTGCAAAACGATGAGGTAGTGATTATTCGTGCTAAGAATGGCACTCGCTACCAATATCCCAAGAGCGAGATCCTAACTATCAAGCACGACGATGCATCTCAAGAAGCAACTACAGATACTGCCTCTGTAGTTAAAGCTACGCGTCCTGTCAATTTACGTTTCCAAGCCCATGGAGGTGTAGTGTGTGTACCTACGATGGGAGTGGGCGGACAAGTTGGTGCCGACTTTATGGTGGGTTCCTACGCTATTCAGGGAAAGCGTATGTTTGTTGGTGGTGGAGTAGGCTATCGTGCGAAATGGGTAGGAGGTAAGACTTATTCTTTGATCCCTTTGCAAGCAATAGTGGACATACCACTGACAACCACTCAACATGCCCCTATCTTGGGGATGAGTATTGGATATGGTTTCTCTACCAACAAAGCTACGCAAGGTGGCATGTGCGTAGGCGCAAATGTAGGATGGAGTTATTTGTTCAACAAGCAATGCTGTTTGGCCCTCTCACTATTGGCAGAATGGCAACAAGCGACTACCGACGTGATTGATATAGTCCAAGATCCTTTGACTGGTATAGCAACTCAATATACCAATCACAGAGGGTGCAATTTCATTTCCGTAGGCATGAAGTTGGCGGTATCCTTTTAATTGTAGCATACCATTCAATGAAAGCAATCAAGAAACTTCATACCAAACCTGCGCCTCGCAAACATCGTGTGAGCATCATGCTCAATGATAGCGAGATGCGGGCGCTGGAGCGCTATTGCGATCAATATACGGTCAAGAACCGCTCGCGCCTAATACGTGAAACGCTCATGCACAATATCCTTAAACGCTTTGATAAGGACTCTCCTACATTGTTTGATTGACGCCCAATAGACCGATTGCCATCTTACGGGGAAAGTATTGGATAGTAACGGAATGGTAAAGAGGTGGTAACGATGTGGTTTCGAGAAAGAAAGCAGGAATAAGCGAATGTTGAATGATGCGATTTAGCGGATTGCACGAAACAGCAGAGATGTAGAAAAAATGATTATATAACAAAATCGCCACTCAAACGAGTGGCGATTTTGATTACTATTACAGTGCAATGATTATTTCTCAGCTTTCTTTGCTTTGCGACGAGCAATAGCCTCTTGGATATCGTAAGCCAGAGGAGATGCTACGCAGAGTGAAGAATAGGTACCTACTACCACACCGATGAGCAATGCGAATACGAATCCGCGAATGGTCTCACCGCCGAAGCAGAAGATGGCAATCAACACAACGAGAGTTGACATAGAGGTTGAGAATGTACGGCTCAAGGTGTGGTTCAACGCATCGTTCATATTTTGCTTGAGCGCGCGTTTTGGATACAAACCTTTATACTCGCGTACACGGTCGAATACAACCACGGTATCGTTGATAGAATAACCGATAACGGTCAAGATAGCAGCGATAAAGGATTGGTCAATCTCCATAGAGAATGGCATCACCTTCCAGAGGAGCGCGTAGGCACCCAACACAATCAAGGTGTTGTGAGCCAAACCAGTCAATGCACCTACTGAGAATGCAAAGTTGCGGAAACGAATCAACACGTACAAGAAGATTGCTACCAACGCTGCCAACACAGCCCATACAGCAGATTGAGTAATGTCATCAGCCACAGCAGGACCTACCTTTTGTGATTGCATGATACCAATCTCAGGATTAATCTCTGTGGACTTGAATTGCTCCAAAGTGATGTCCTCAGCCAAGAATGGCTTGCAACCCTCGTAGAGCAATGCTTCGATAGTCTCATCCACGTTGTCAGAGTTGTCGTTAATCATATAGTTGGTAGAGATACGTACTTGATTGGCATTACCGATGGTGATTACGTTCAGTGCGAAAGTCTCCTCGTCTGCCAATTCAGCTTTTGTAGCCATAAATACGTTGTCAAGACTTGCATTCACTTCCTCTGTGCTAACAGGTTGAGTGAAGCGAACGATATAGTTGCGACCACCAGAGAAGTCAATACCAAGGTTCAGTTTACCCATGATATGTGGGTTCACACCCAAGATACCTACGAGTACCAACACGCCAGACAAAATGTAAGTCACCTTGCGCGCACCGATAAAGTTAACTGCGGTATGTTGCAAGAAGTTTTGCATCAACTTGGTAGTGAAGTTAAGTTCTTTAGCATCTTCCTTCTTAGCATATGCTTCGAGCAAGAGTCGGCAAATGAAGACAGCGGTCAAGAAAGAAGAAACGATACCGATCATGTATGTAACAGCGAAGCCCTTGATAGGACCTGTACCGAAGATAGCCAAGATTGCACCAGTCAAGAATGATGTTACGTTAGAGTCGATAATCGCAGAGATAGCGTTGCCAAAACCATCTTCAATAGCTTTGCGCAAGCTCTTACCGGCACGACGCTCCTCACGGATACGCTCGTAGATAAGCACGTTAGCATCCACAGCCATACCCATGGTCAACACGATACCGGCGATACCAGGCAAGGTCAATACTGCTGAGAATGATGACAAGATACCTGCCAACAAGAAGACGTTGCAGAGCAATGCGAAGTCAGCAATCAAACCAGGAATCAAACCATAGTACATAATCATGTAGAGGAGAATCAAGATGAAACCAATCACGAAGCTCCAAAGACCATCGTGAATAGCCTCTTGACCGAGTGATGGACCTACTACGTCCTCTTGGATAATGCGAGCAGGAGCAGGCATCTTACCAGAGTTGAGGGTGTTAGCCAAGTCCTTTGCCTCTTCTACGGTGAAGTTACCAGTGATTTGTGAGCTACCACCAGCAATCTCGTTTTGTACGGTTGGGAAGCTATATACATAGCCGTCCAATACAATAGCGATTGATTTGCCAATGTTATCGCGTGTGATACGTTGCCAATCACGTGCGCCCTCAGCATTCATGGTCATAGATACATTTGCGTATGCAGATGTTTGACCGAAGTCAGCGCGAGCGTCGGTGATTACGTCACCTTCGAGAGAAGGACGACCATTGGTTTGTGATTTCAATGCTACCAATTGATAGAAGCTCTCTGCCTCATCAATAGCCTTTACAGTCCAGCAAAGGCGCAACTCGCGTGGAAGAACTGATTTAGCTACTTGAGAGTTCAACATAGCCATTACCTTAGCGGTATCTGTATAGTGTACAGTACCTACCACTGGACCACGATATGCTTGACCTGATTGGTTGACAGAAGGATTGAGAACTGCGAAGAGAGGGTTGTTCTTCTTGTACTCTTCTACGGCTGCTTGTTGCTCTGCTTCGAGTTGAGCCAAGCTATCTGTAGCTAAGTCCTCTACCAATGCCTCTACATCGTCAACTACCACTTCTTCCTTCTCTACCACTTCTACTTCCTCTTGAGCAGCTTCGGTGCTTGCGTTAGCTTTGGCAGCTTCAGCATTGATTTGAGCCAATTGTGGAAGAATCTCTGCCAAGTCATAGGTCTCCCAAAACTCGAGGTTAGCCGAACCTTGGAGCAGTTTACGCACGCGCTCTGGCTCTTTGATACCTGGCAACTCGATGAGGATACGACCTGTTTGGCTGAGCTTTTGGATGTTTGGTTGTACCACACCAAAGCGGTCAATACGAGTACGGAGCACGTTGAATGAGTTGTTGATTGCGCCTTCCACTTCCTCGCGAACCACCTTCTCAACCTCAGCGTTGGTAGAAGTCAAAGATACCTTATCTTTCAACTCGAAGGTAGAGAATACCGATGCCAATTGAGCATTAGGATCCAATTCGTAGAACGACTCAAAGAACAATGTCAAATAGTCTGCTCCTGATGTTTTTTGTTTTTCGTTAGCGAGTGCAATAGCATTGTTGAAGTTCTCGGTAGTATTGTAACCGCTAAGTGCACGGATAATGTCAGCTACTGACACTTCCATAGTTACGTTCATACCGCCCTTGAGGTCAAGACCCAAGTTCAATTCTTTCTCACGGCACTCTTTCAATGTGTAGCCGAACCACACCTTCTCACCTGCGATAGAGTCCAAATATTGATACTCTTTCGCATCATCGCCTTGTGCATATTCTGCTGCCTTGTTGTCGTAATAACCTGTCACAAATGAGAATGACAAGTAGAACGCACTTACCAAAGCCAAGCACACTGCCAAGGTGATAACTAGTCCTTTGTTTTGCATAAATGTTAGTTTTATTTTGTTATTATTTATATTTCTACGGTGCCCTTTGCGCGCACGCATGCCTGTACAATATGGTACACGTACGCAAAATAGCGTGCAAAGGTACAACTTTTTTTGCAAATGTGCAAATAAAAGTGTAAAAAAGTTATAAAACTCGGATATGGTGCAACTAAAATGCCCTTTTATGCCAATGCAGCGATGCATTCATCAAGGCTCAGCAATTGCTGCTCGCCTGATTGCATATTCTTGAGCATTACTTTGCCTGCTGCCATTTCATCACCACCCACAATAGCCACAAATGGAATATTCTTGCTATCGGCATAGCCCATTTGTTTCTTCATCTTTGTAGGCTCTGGATATACTTCTACGCTCACGCCCTTCTCACGTAATGCTTTTGCCAAGCGCAGTGCGTATAGCAATTCCTGTTCACCGAAGGTAGCAAAGAGTAATTGAGTTGTAGATTGCAAGTTCTCTGGATAAAGATTAAGTTCGGAGAGCACATCATAAATACGGTCTGCGCCAAACGATATACCTACGCCCGACACTCCTGGCATGCCAAAGATACCCGTCAGGTTATCATAGCGACCACCACCAGTGATACTGCCCATTTGTACATCTAATGCTTTTACCTCGAAGATGGCACCTGTATAGTAATTCAGACCACGCGCCAAGCAAAGATCCAATTCTATTTGCAAACCACTTGGCTCATAGGTGGCCAAATTACCATCTTGCGTGCTTGCGGCATACAACGCAAAGATGGTGCGCAATTCTTCTATACCCTTTAGTCCCACTTCACAACCAGCCAACACTTGCTCCAACTGATCCAATTTCTCGGTATTGGTACCACTCAAATGCAGTATTGGTTGCAGTGCATCCACTGCCTCTTGTGGTAAACCCTTATCAAGCAGTTCCTTATTCACATTATCAATGCCTATCTTATCGAGTTTGTCGATTGCGACAGTAATATCAATGATTCGCTCAGGTTGACCAATGACTTCGGCAATACCGGCGAGAATCTTGCGGTTGTTGATATGCAGACTTACGCGAATGCCCAAACGGCGATACACTTCCTCCACGATTTGTATCAGTTCCACCTCGCTGAGTAGTGAGTTAGTACCTACCACATCCACATCGCATTGATAGAACTCGCGGTAGCGACCTTTCTGTGGACGGTCAGCACGCCATACGGGTTGAATCTGATAGCGCTTGAATGGGAATTGAATATCCTCACGATGTTGTACCACAAAACGCGCAAAAGGTACGGTCAAGTCATAACGTAGACCTTTCTCACTCACTTTATTGGTGAGCGCACCTATGGTAGCATTGTCCAATGCCTCATGGGTAACAGCCGCTTTCCAATCGCCTGAGTTGAGAATCTTAAACAGCAGTTTGTCGCCCTCTTCTCCATACTTGCCCATCAGCGTGGAGAGGTTCTCCATTGCTGGAGTCTCTATCTGCTGAAAGCCATAGAGCGAGAACACCGACTTAATCGTGTCAAAAATATAATTTCGGCGTGCCATCTCCAGTGGAGAGAAATCACGCGTACCTTTTGGAATACTTGGTTTTTGTGCCATGTTATTATAAAGTTGAAAGGGTTTTAACAGTTTTAAGAGTTTTAAGGGTGTTAGAACAGTGCGTTGTAAATTATATTGGTTGCACCTCTTTCGCTTTGGACATAGTCAGCAGCAGCTTGTCCCATTGCTGCTTGTTGCTCAAATGCCTTGTCCAATGCCGCAGCAAACTCGCTATAGTTCTTCACACTCTTCGCTGCCCCTGCGTTTAATAGCCCACGAGCTTCACGAAACTTTTGCCACTTCGGTCCAAATACCACAGGCATACCATATACCGCTGCTTCCAGCGTATTGTGAATACCTGCGCCAAAGCCTCCGCCAATGTATGCCACATGTCCATATCGATAGATTGAAGATAGCAATCCTATCGTATCAACCAGTAGCACACGACACTTATCCACACTCATCGGTGTTGCCTCGGTATAGCGCACGTAGCGACCTTCAAAGTATTGGAATATCTGATGTAGGTGATCGCTGTGTATCTCATGCGGTACAAGTACCAATTTTACATCCTCATGCTCTGCCACATAGCGCGCGAACATCTGCTCTTCCTCTGGCCATGTACTTCCTGCTACTATCACGCGCTCAGCACCTGCCACAAACCCATCTACTATAGGCAAGTCCTTTGCCATCTTTCGCACTTCCACCACACGATCAAAACGCGTATCTCCTGCCACCGTCACATCCGCTATACCATGTTGTTGTAGCAAATCAGCAGAAGCCGAATCCTGCACAAAAATATGCTTAAACGTATATAGTAGTTTCAAATAAGCTTTGCCCCATGGCTTGAAAAACAGCTGTTTAGGACGAAAGATCGCAGAAATCAGATATGTGGGTATATTATTTTTTTTGAGTGCATTAAGGTATGCTGGCCAAAACTCATACTTAACAAACACTGCCATCTCTGGTGCAAGTACTTCTATCCATTTCTTGGCATTGTGGTGCGTGGCGAAAGGCAGATATAGCACTTTGTCCACCAATTGGTAGTTCTTGCGTAGTTCATATCCCGAAGGAGAAAAGAAAGTCAGCAATACTTTGCGAAAGGGCAATTCCCTATGCAGTCGCTCAATGATGGGGCGTGCTTGTTCAAACTCACCCACCGATGCCACATGTATCCACAGTACTGGCATACCACACGTAGTAGCACGCCACTCTTGCAACTCCGTTATAGCTTGCGCCTGCCCAGCCACCAATTGCTTTGCTTTTCGGTGACCGAACAATGCTGCCAAACGTAATATCCAAAAATACAATCTCAACGTTCTTTTTTATATTTTGAGAGTACTACTCCAATTGTTTGCATAAAAAACGCGCAAAGGTACAATCTTTTTTTGACATATACAAATCTTTTATCATTTTTTCTCAATGCGCTACGATGGTCTTTTCCTCATACTTCCTGTATGTCGTTGCCTATTTGCAATGACACGGTGGCTATAAATCTTAGGTTATTCATAGGTGATTCTTAGGTTATTTATAGGTGATTTAGCACACATCACAATTAGATAAAAACGATTTATCCGAAAAAAATATTGTTTTTAATTGCGCAACTTTTCTTCGAAAAATTTGTTAATACGTGTATTTTTTTGTACCTTTGCACGCTAATTTTGTTTTGATATGAAAAAAGACCTACATATTGACACGCTTTGCGTGCAAGGTGGCTACAATCCCAGCAAAGGTGAACCACGTCAAGTTCCTATCATCCAGAGTACTACATTCAAGTACGAAACCAGTGAGCAAATGGGCAAACTCTTCGACCTTGAGGAGAATGGGTATTTCTATACCCGTCTGCAAAATCCGACCAACGATACTGTGGCAGCGCAGATTGCAGCCATGGAAGGTGGTGTGGCAGCCATGCTCACCTCATCGGGACAAGCAGCCAATTTCTTTGCTTGCTTCAATATCTGCCAAGCAGGCGACCACATGATTACTACCACCAGTATCTATGGTGGCACTTATAATCTATTTGGCGTAACCTTCCCAAAAATGGGCATAGAAATCACGTTCATTGACCAAGATGCCAGCGATGAGGAGTGGAACGCGGCTTTCCGCCCCAACACGAAGTTAGTGTTTGGTGAAACCCTCTCCAACCCCAATGTGCGCATCTTAGACATCGAACGCATTGCAGGTATAGCCCACCAACATGGTGTACCATTGATAGTAGATAATACCTTCCCTACCCCTATCAATTGCCGCCCATTCGAGTTCGGAGCGGACATCGTTACCCACTCGACCACGAAGTATATGGACGGTCATGGTGTACAAGTAGGCGGTGTGATTGTGGATAGTGGTAACTTCGATTGGGAGTCGCAGCATGATAAGTTTGCATGCCTGACCGAGCCCGATGCCTCATACCACGGACTGCGTTACACCGAGGCCTTTGGCAAACTGGCATATATCACCAAAGCTACTGCCCAACTCATGCGCGACTTAGGTTCAATCCAGAGCCCACAAAACGCTTTCTACTTGCACTTGGGATTGCAGACTCTGCATGTGCGTATGTCTCGCCACTGTGAGAGCGCACTAAAAGTGGCTCAGTGGTTGGAGCAGCACCCCGATGTGGCATGGGTACGTTATCCCGAACTGAAGAACGACCCCGAGCATGCACGCCAACTCAAGTACCTGCCCAACGGCTCATGCGGCGTGATGGCATTCGCAGTCAAGGGCGACCGCGATTTTGCCAATCGCTTTATGGACAACCTGCAACTGGTAACTATCGAAACGCACGTGGCAGACTGCCATACATGTATCCTGCATCCTGCGTCGCATACCCACCGCCAACTCAGCAACGAGGCGCTTCTTGCTGCGGGAATCGACCCCGACTTGATGCGCCTGAGTATCGGTCTGGAAAACGCAGACGACTTAATAGCAGATATAGAACATGCACTTACACAAGCTCACAACGCATAATTTCTCCTTCGAGGCAGGTGGCAGTCTTGACCAATTAGAGATAGTCTATCATACCTCAGAGCGCCCTTACCAACAAGGTGACCGCGTAGTATGGCTCTGCCATGCCCTAACCGCCAACTCCGATCCAATGGATTGGTGGCCAGAGATGGTGGGTAAAGATTGTTGCATCGACCCCGAAAAGGACTTTGTCGTTTGTGTCAATATCTTCGGCTCTGCCTATGGCACCACAGGACCGAGGTCAATTAAAAATAAAGAATTAAGAATTAAGAATTGCTCCGACGAGCCAACTCAAAATTCAAAATTCAAAATTCAAAATTATTTAGACTTCCCCAAGTTCACCGTCCGCGATACAGCCCGCCTCTTCACTTTGGTGCGCGAACATTTAGGCATCAAGCAAGTGGACTTGCTCATCGGTAGTTCCATTGGCGGTTTCCATGCCCTCGAATGGGCAATTATGCAGGGCGATATCATCCGCCGTGCCGCGTTCATTGCCACTGCCCCCCGTGTATCGCCATGGCTGAGCGCATGGATGGAAGTGCAACGTATGGCATTAGAGGCTGACCCCACTTTCCGAGCGTGCGAATCGCTTGATGGCGGACGCAAAGGATTAGAAGCAGCGCGCGCCATTTCGCTCATCTCATACCGCAGTTTCGATGGCTACAACCTCACACAATATGAGACAGACGACGATTGCCTCTTTGCCAGTCGTGCAGCGAGCTACGAACGCTATCAAGGCGAGAAACTAATCAAACGCGGCTTCGACGCCTATTCCTATTACTACCTGCTACATTGTGTAGATAGTCACAACGTGGGTCGCAACCGTGGAGGTGTAGCTGCTGCTTTGGCACAAATCAAAGCACAAACGGTAGTGATAGCCATCACGTCCGATGGTCTGTTCCCACCATGCGAAGGAAGAGAATGGGCTAAGCATATCCCTAACGCACAATACTTCGAGATTGAATCCCGCTTCGGACACGACGGATTCCTTCTCGAAACCAATCAAATAACAGAGATATTAAAATGAAAGTATTAAAATTCGGTGGAACCTCAGTTGGTTCAGTAGAGAGTATTCGTCATATTCAGCAGATTATCAGTCAGCAGACCGATGACTGTATCGTGGTAGTCAGTGCCTTGGGCGGTATCACCGACCAGCTGCTTAAAGCAGCACATTTGGCGCTCGAAGCAGGCGAAGAGTACATGGAAATATATCAAGCTATTCGTTGCCGCCATATAGATATGGTCAATACGCTGATTACCAATCCTACCACACGACAAATGCTATGCCTCGAATTGGAAGGCATCTTAGACGAGTTGCGCTCTATCCTCTTTGGCGTGCACCTTGTGAAGGACCTCAGCAACAAAACCGAAGCCGCTATCGTGAGTTATGGCGAGCGTATGAGTAGCCGAATCGTAACTGCTGCGTTGCCTGGTGCCGTGCGCAAGGATTCATTGCAGTTTATTCGCACAGACCGCAAACAAGGACAAGTATTGCTCAACACCGAACTGACCGAAGCTTTGGTGCGCAAGACCTTTGCCACAATGCCTCATTTGGCAGTCGTGCCAGGATTCATTTCGCGCGATAGCCAAACTGACGAGATTACCAATCTCGGACGTGGTGGCAGCGACTACACTGCCTCTATTCTTGCTGCCACCTTGGGCGCAGAGGTATTGGAGATTTGGACCGATGTCAATGGCTTTATGACAGCCGACCCACGACTCATCCCAAATGCCTACACCATCAAGAGTCTGAGCTATGTGGAGGCATCCGAGTTGTGCCACTTTGGTGCGAAAGTAGTATATCCACCTACCATCTACCCTGCGTGCGCGAAAAATATACCTATTCGTATTCTCAACACCTTCTGTCCCGATAACGCTGGCACAATCATACAAACCAAACCCGAAGATACTACGCGCTACGTGCGTGGCTTAAGCAGTATTCGTGACGTAGCATTGATTACGGTATCTGGACTCTCGATGGTGGGTGTGATTGGTGTCAACCAACGCATCTTCAGTGCCTTGGCCACAGCAGGCGTATCGGTCTTCCTCGTTAGTCAAGCATCTTCAGAAAACTCTACTACTCTGGGTATTCAAGAGAAAGATTGCGACACCGCAGTAAATGCACTCACGCACGAGTTTGTAGAAGAAATCAAAGTGGGCTCTATGTACCCTATGCTCGTACAACAAGGCTTGGCAGCCGTAAGTATCGTGGGCGAGAATATGCATAATATGCCTGGCATTGCAGGCAAACTGTTTGGCACATTAGGTAGAAATGGTATCAGCGTGATTGCCTTTGCGCAAGGTGCCAAAGAAACAAATATATCGTTCGTTATACCCGCTCAGCAACTCAGCAAGACGATGAACGTATTGCACGATTCATTCTTCCTTAGCGAAAACAAAGTGCTCAACGTCTTTGTTTGCGGCGTAGGTACCGTAGGTGCGCAACTGCTCGAGCAAATCCATCAGCAACAGCACATGTTACTTCATGAGCAGCATCTACAGCTCAACGTCGTAGGTATTGCCAATAGCCGAACAGCTATCTTCAATGCCGATGGAATCGACCTTAGCAACTACCGCGACCAACTCAAGTCCGCAAATCCGATCAGCTTGTCCACAATCAATAGTCAATTGTCAACGCTCTACAATAGCGTATTTGTGGACTGTACGGCAAGTGCCGATGTAGCAGGTATCTATCAATCATTGTTAGACAACAATATCTCGGTAGTCACAGCCAACAAGATTGCTGCATCATCCGAATATAGCCACTATTTGCGCCTCAAGCAAACGGCTCTTGACCGTGGCGTAAAATTCCTCTTTGAAACCAATGTAGGTGCAGGATTGCCTATTATTGGTACCATCAATGACCTACGCAATTCGGGTGATAAGATATTGCGTATAGAGGCGGTATTGAGTGGGACACTCAACTTCATTTTCAACGAGATTGCTGCTGACGTACCGTTCTCCGAGACCATCCGTCGTGCTAAGGAACAAGGCTATAGCGAGCCTGACCCACGCATTGACCTAAGTGGTAAAGATGTGATTCGCAAACTTGTCATCTTGGCGCGTGAAGCAGGCTATCAAGTAGAGCAAGAGGATGTGGAGAAACATCTCTTTGTCCCAGAAACCTATTTCCAAGGGACAGTTGAGGACTTCTGGAAAACACTTCCTGAGTTAGACGCTGATTTCGAAGCTCGCCGCAAGGAATTAGAGGTACAGGGACTGCGTTGGCGTTTTGTGGCTAAATTGGTAGAGGGCAAAACCACTGTTAGTTTAGAAACTGTGGACGCTTCACATCCATTCTACCAACTGGAGGGCTCCAACAATATCATCCTTATCACTACCGAACGCTACCACGACTATCCTATGATGATTCGCGGTTATGGCGCAGGTGCCAGCGTGACTGCAGCAGGCGTCTTTGCCAATATCATGCAGGTGAGTCATTAGTTGTTTACAGACTATAGATTTATAGTTGGTTTATACATAAACCAGAGAAAAATCCGTCTGCCATTTTGGCAGGCGGATTTTATGTAAAAAGGGCTTTGGTATGGGATTTGTCTAAAAACTAGTAACGACCTTAAAGTCCTTAGCGACCTTAAGGACCTTAATGACTAAAAAATATACAACTATGAATACAATGAACAACAAAACCGAAAACCTACAGAAGTTTGCTATTAACCTTTGCGAACGTGCTCAACAGGGCAAACTGGATCCTGTGATTGGCCGTGACGACGAGATCCGTCGTGTGCTACAAATCCTCTCACGTCGTACAAAGAACAACCCTATCCTCATCGGCGAGCCTGGTGTGGGTAAGACCGCTATTGTGGAGGGTTTGGCGCATCGTATCATTCGGGGCGATGTGCCTGAGAACCTCAAAAAGAAACAAATCTACTCCCTTGATATGGGTGCGCTGATTGCTGGTGCGAAATACCAAGGTGAGTTTGAGGAGCGCCTCAAGGGTGTTATCACGGAGGTGACAAGCGCGGCAGGCGAGATTATCCTTTTTATAGATGAGATACACACGCTCGTGGGCGCGGGTAAGACCTCAGGCGCAATGGATGCCGCTAATATCCTCAAACCAGCTTTGGCACGAGGGGAATTGCGTGCAGTGGGAGCGACCACTTTGGACGAGTATCAAAAGTACTTTGAGGCGGACAAAGCTCTCGAACGCCGCTTCCAGATGGTGATGGTGGATGAACCTGATGAGGCGGCTACAATCTCTATTCTGCGTGGATTGAAAGAGCGCTACGAGACCCACCACAAGGTGCGTATCAAAGATGATGCGCTGATTGCTGCGGTGACATTGTCCACGCGCTATATCACCGACCGTTTCTTGCCCGATAAGGCAATAGACTTGGTGGATGAGGCGGCAGCTAAATTGCGTTTGGAAGTGGACTCTAAGCCCGAAGAACTGGATAACCTCAACCGCCAAATCATGCAGTTGCAAATCGAGCGTGAGGCGATAAAGAAAGAGCAAGACAAAGCTAAACTCGCTACTATTGAGGAGCAACTGAGCAAACTGCAAGCCGAGGCAAAGGAGATGAATGCGCGTTGGGAGCAGGAGAAAGGGTATGTGGCGACTATCCAAAACGAGAAAGCGCATATTGAGCAGATGAAACACGAAGCAGAGGTCGCTGAGCGCGAGGGCAACTATGGCAAGGTGGCAGAGATTCGCTATGGTCGTTTGCAGCAAGCAGAGGCGAACATCAAAGCTGCGCAAGAGGCACTACATGCGATGCAAGGCGAGAGTCTGATTAAGGAGGAGGTTGATGAGGACGATATTGCCGAAGTAGTGGCTCGTTGGACGGGCATCCCTGTAACGAAGATGATGCAATCCGAACGAGATAAGCTTTTGCACTTGGAGGAAGAGTTGCACAAGCGTGTTGTGGGTCAAGACGAAGCTATTCAGGCAGTCAGCGACGCTATTCGACGCTCGCGTGCTGGGTTACAAGATCCTAAACGTCCTATTGGTTCGTTTATTTTCTTGGGCACGACAGGCGTGGGTAAGACGGAGTTGGCAAAAGCATTGGCGGAGTATCTATTCGACGACGAGAATATGATGACGCGTATCGACATGTCGGAGTATCAGGAGAAGTTCGCTGCCACCCGATTGATTGGTGCGCCTCCAGGATATGTGGGCTATGACGAGGGTGGACAATTGACTGAGGCCATCCGCCGCAAACCCTATAGTGTGGTGCTGTTTGATGAGATTGAGAAAGCGCACCCCGATGTGTTTAATGTGCTGTTGCAAGTGTTGGACGATGGCCGCTTGACCGACAACAAAGGTCGCACGGTGAACTTCAAGAATACACTGATTATCTTCACCTCGAACCTCGGTAGCCAACTCATCCGTGAGAATGAGGAGCAGGGCATTGACCATGAGAAGACGAGCCAGCAGGTAATGGAGCTATTGAAGCAGACGATTCGCCCAGAGTTCTTGAACCGTATTGATGAGACGATTATGTTCACTCCGCTGAATGAGAGTCAGATTCGTGATATTGTCGGTTTGCAGATTGAGGGTGTGCATAAGATGCTGATGCAGAGTGGTGTAGATTTGCGTATTACGGATGATGCGATCGATTATATCGCTCGTGAGGGTTATGATCCGCAGTTCGGTGCTCGCCCTGTGAAGCGTGCGTTGCAACGCTTGGTGCTCAACGAACTGAGCAAAGCCATCATCGCAGGCAAGGTGGACCACCAAAAGCCCGTAATTGTGGAGCTTCGCGACGGCGAGTTGCAATTCAAGAATTAGTTTTGAAAACGCATGTAGATACAAAAAGACTGCTCGTTTGAGCAGTCTTTTGTATAGTATGTAGGATGAAGATTAATCCTCGTCCTTTTGTGTAGCTTCGTACTCTTTGATGAGTTTGTCTTGTACATCAGCAGGTACGAGTTCGTAACTCTTGAACTTCATCGTGAAGGTAGCACGACCACCTGTGAGCGAAGATAATGTAGTAGAATAAGAAGCCATCTCTTTCAAAGGAACCAATGCCTTCAAGGTGGTGAAGTTCTTCTCAGTTTCCATACCGAGCACCATACCACGACGACCGTTGATGTCAGACATCACATCACCCATGATTTCGCTTGGAACGAATACCTCCACCTCGTAGATAGGCTCGAGCAACTTAGGATTAGCATTGCGGAATGCCTCAGCGAAAGCGTTACGTCCAGCGAGACGGAAAGAGATTTCGTTGGAATCAACTGGGTGCATCTTACCGTCGTAGATGATAACGCGTACGTCGCGAGCGTAAGAACCAGTCAAAGGACCTTGCTCGATACGATCCATCAAACCTTTGAGGATAGCAGGGATGAAGCGTGCATCGATAGCACCACCCACGATAGAGTTGACGAGCACGAGCTTGCCACCCCAATCGAGAGGAATCTCTTGGGTGTCACGTACTGTGATACGGTATTCTTGGTTACCAAACTTGTACACTTCCTTCACTGGTTCGCCCTCTACATAAGGCTCTACGATGAGGTGTACCTCGCCAAATTGACCTGAGCCACCTGATTGTTTCTTGTGGCGGTAGTCAGCGCGAGCAGACTTGGTGATGGTCTCGCGGTAAGGAATCTTTGGCTCCTCGAATTGAACCATCATTTTATCGTTGTTCTCCAGACGCCATTTGAGTGTGCGGAGGTGGAACTCACCTTGACCAGAAACGATGACTTGCTTGAGCTCTTTGGATTGCTCTACAACCCACGTAGCATCCTCTTCGTGCATACGAGTGAGGAGTGCAGAGAGTTTCTCTGAATCGCTCTCGCTAACAGGTTTGATAGCACGGCGGTATTTAGGATCTGGGTAAGAGATAGCAGGATATTGATTCTCGCAGTCTTTTGCGTTGAGGGTATTGCCAGTACGTGTGTCTTTGAGTTTCACAGTAGCAGCGATGTCACCAGCAACCACTTCGTCCACAGGCACGCGGATGCTACCTGCTACGGAGTAGAGTTGAGAGATACGCTCTTTGGTACCACGGTCCATGTTGAGTACGTCGTCGCCTGTGCGGAGTGTACCTTGCATTACCTTGAAATAGTTGACGTCGCCGATGTGTGGCTCAACAGATGTTTTGAAGATGAATGCTGAAGCAGGAGCTGCAGGGTCAGGAGTAACCTCTTTAGCGTCCACGGTGAGTGGTTTAGGAGCATCAGCAACTGATGGAGTCATCTCGCCAAGGAAGCCCATGAGGCGGCGGATACCCATGTCCTTGAGACCGCTGGTGCAGATAACTGGATACATGCTACCTTCCGCAAAGACAGTCTTGAGACCTTGCATGAGTTCTTCATCAGAGAGGGTGCCTTGCTCAAAGTACTTGTCCATGATTGTCTCGTCGGACTCAGCAGCCCACTCAAGGAGTTGTGCGCGGATTTCCTCAACAGTAGTCTTCTCGCTCTCAGGGATGTCTTTTGCTTCAGGCGCGCCACCTTCTGCTTTCCAAACGAGCATTTTGCCTTGTAGCACGTCGATAGCGGCGTTGAAGTCCTTACCTGCGTTGACAGGGTATTGGAAGAGGGTACACTTGTTGCCAAATGCCTCTTTGAGTTCGTTGAAAGTACGCTCGAAGTCAGCGTTCTCGTGGTCGCACTTGTTGATAACGAAAGCGATAGGTTTTTTGGCTTTCTCAGCGCGGCGGAAGTTGTTTTGTGTGCCCACCTCTACGCCGCCATTCGCGGTGAGGGTGATGATTGCTGTATCTGCCACGTGCAGTGCTGTGATGGCACCACCGCAGAAGTCGTCGGAACCTGGGCAGTCGATGATATTGAGTTTTTTGTTATTGAACTCGATGTTGCAAACTGTGGAAAATACGGAATAGCCGTATTCCTTTTCAACTGGGAAATAGTCGCAGACGGTAGATTGTGTTTCAACGGTTCCGCGACGTTTGATGACCCCGCACTCGAAGAGCATGGATTCCATGAGGGTAGTCTTACCCGAGCCACTGCCACCCATGAGGGCAATGTTCTTAATCTCGTTAGCTTGATAAACTTTAGCCATAATTGTGTTTTATTTAGATATTAAGTATTTTTTCAGATATTGGTTATCGGTTATAGGATAACGGATATCGGTTGCAAAGGTACGGAAAAAAAATTATATATGCAAGTGATTGGGTGAAAATGTGCAAAAAAAACTACGCTTGCGGGCTACCAAACCTAAATGTCAACCTTTTTCAGGATAAGACAAGTTAACGAGTTAACGAAAAAGACAACAGTATATTAACATATTTTAATAGTTGAGATGTCGTTTGTGCTATTATAACACTATAACACTATAACATAAAAAAAA
>CAMEKM010000010.1 GCA_945921355.1 uncultured Bacteroidales bacterium | reverse complement strand
CAGAACAGAGGGTGTAATATACTGCTAAAAATTGCGTTTCTAAATGGAAACTTTAGTTTGGAGCTTTTCCTCTGGAGAAAGAAAAAAGAACAAGCCGTCTTTGGCACGGTATTTGTAAGTATCTTAGTGAAAAGAGTAAATCACACTATTCTATAGTGGTTTAATAAAGATTGTTTGTTATTTCAAAATGAAGCAAGAGCCCGTCTCCCGACGGGCTCTTGCAGTTGTTTGCGTTCGGCACGGAGATCGCAAGGAATAACTGCCTCGCAGTCAATAAGGCGACCCCGGAGGGGTTTACTTAAACCATTTACCTTTGATTTGGTAGGTAGGCTGCGGGACGGGGTGGGCTTCTTGTTCCGCCTTGATAGCCTTGACGGCGCTGGAGCGTATCTGCTCTTTGGGAGCTGAAACTGATGCGGCAGCTCCGGTAGCGGTAGCCTGCTGGCGCTGGATGGCTACAGACTCCTGCTGCATCCTCATCCGGTTGTCAAACTCCTCCATTTTGAGTTCCCACTCCTTGCGTTCGTTGGCATCCAGTTTGGCAGAAATGGCTTGGCGCAGCGCTTTGGCTTCGTCGTAGCAAGCTCCGTCCACGGGCACATCTTCCAGCGCTTTGGCGGTAGCATCGATATCTCGTTTGGACCACGCTATCTGCGCTTTGTTGAGCGCCATAGTGCATACCTGATCGCGCCACGCGTGATAGACCACTACGGATTGATCGAGAGCCTTCCGGTAGCATTCTTCGCATACCTGCGGCACGCCTGTCAGTTGCTCAAGCGCAGCAGTGTATTCCTGGCGTGCAGCTTTGGCTTTCGCCTCGGCGATGACGAGGTCGCACTGGGTGTTGTAGTAATTGATGATTTCCGTTTTGCCTTTGTCCACCAGTGCCTTGAATGCCGGATCGTTGACCTTGACATTCTTGAGTGCATTGAGATAGGCTTTGTCGGGAGTCTGTCCGACGCCTTTAGCCTCGATGGTGGTAGAGGAGAACAAGCGTCCCTCGACACCGTCGCCCACATAGAAATGGATCGCGAGCGTGTACGCGTGCATAGGCGGGGCGGTGGGGGTGATATCCTTGGTGAGCACATCTGCCGAACAAGTGATCACAAAACGGCTATTGGAAGTAGCCGCGCAACCGTTTTTGGCAGCTATCTGCGTCATCTTGTTGATGAGCTGTTTGTGCGCATGGGCGGGGATATTGCTATCCTCTATCACTGGCGTGAGCGCGACGCGGTCTTTGTCGCTGATGTGGTTGGCTTCCGTCTCCTGCGCCTGAAGGAGCGCGATGCTCAACAGACAAGCGATACCTAAAAAGAAGCGTTTCATATTATTTTTCTCCGATAATTAGTTGAACCTGCCCAAGTCCTTTTGTGGAAAGATTGGACTCGATAGTGTATTTGTTTTTGAGCATTTTCTGCAGATCGCGCGCCCAGCTGCGTGCGTCCAGATCGCGTCCTTTGGCATTCTGCAGGGGTATTTGCACCTGCTCAATCGTCATTCGGTTGCCCGAAGGACTCATGTCGATGGATCCGAATTTGCCTTTGACGGTGTTATCAGCCACCCAGTTCTCGATGATCTCATGCAGTTCATCGCCGTCAAACTCAGCCATCAAGCCATCCTCGAATCCCTCCCAGGTGAGGATGCGCATCTTGATAGGCCGTCCGTTAGCCACGAGTTTGTCGAAATAGTTCTTGAGGCTGCTGCAGAAAGGGTCGAATTGTCCCTGGATAGCCGATTCCATCATAATAGGCAGTTGGAACGATGAGGTATAGACAGCCTGACTGGTAGTAGGCGGCACGCCGGCTACCACCACGTCGGTATAGGCATCCAGTGCTTCCATACTGAAATTCAGACGTGTCTGGCTGCCGCCTTTCTCTGCCGAGGTAAACCACTCGATTTCGATCCAGATATCAGCTTTGGCCGTACGGCGGAGGATATCGATAGGCGACTCGGCAATGACATCCCCGTATTTGGAGTTGGTCATCGCATCCTCGGCGCTCTCGGTCTTAAGGGTCTTGAGTGCAGCCTCTAGATCCTTAAGCGGGAAACCGCGGTTAGCCATGCGTGCATTGATGGTGTTGATAGCCACTTTGAGATCCGTGCTATTGAGCAGCGCTTTCTCGTAATCGGGCACATATTCCGTTTTGCCCTGGTTGTCGTAGGTCTGAATGAATCCGTTTTTGTTACACCACAGCGCGCTCGGAACTACCATGATGGTCGGCATTTTGCCGGAGACCTCCATCGCCTTGATGATGCCGTCATCCTCCAGGCGCTTGCGTAGCTGGTCAACGAGTACGATGACCACAACGCCGATCTTGTACTCCTTGCCGACTTTGATCTGCTGATCGGGAATGCCGTTGCCGATATAGGAGACATAGCGCTGGTAGGCACCGCCTGTCTTGAAGAACTCCTTGAAATAGTCTTTGTTGGCTTCCTCAATCTCCGGATCGTTGATCAGCGGTTCGCGTCCCACGATGCGAGTGCCGTCCATACTGGATGGGAAACCCTTGAAGATGATGCCGTGTACGGCGTTTTTGCCGGCTTGTCCTTCGGCGATGGTAGGTTTGGTGGAATAGGTCCACACGCGCACGAGTGTCGCTCCTTCAGCGGCTTGTCCTACGGCTGCCTGCAACTCGTAGCGCCACTGTGCGGTTTGTTTGTCAGCTTTGCGTTTGCTTTGTGCCATGCCGTTCAGGCATAGACACGCTACAGAAAGAAAAAGTAATACAATACGTTTCATATGATTAGTAACTGTCAATTAATCTGCTATCCGTTAATCTGTCTGATCAACATGCCGGGCACAATATCGTTGGCCTTGGTTTTGTCGCCGTCGATACGGAAGAGTGTTCCTTCGGTTTCCCCGTCTTTGTCGTTCTCTATCAGCGCGTTGAACCGATTGTCCCAGATACGGTTTTTCACGGGCTTAAGTACTGCTACGCGGCGGTATTCGATTTTTCCTTTGACCATTTTGCACTCCAGCACCTCGAACTTCATATCATCCTCTACACCCTCTTTCTCGCCGATCATAGCGCGGAATCCGGTAGGTGTGCCTTTCTTGGGATCGTACTCGATGGCGGTGATAGGCGCTTTGACGCGGAAGGCCTCAAACCGTTGCTGCAGCTTAGCGATATTCTTGTCGATTGAGCGGACGGTGATCATCTGCAGCAGGTCTTCTCGGTTGTATTTGCCTACGACTTTGGTTTTCTCGTAGTTAGACGACTCGGTGCCCAGATACGTGAGGCGGAAGGAGCTATTATCCTTGATAAATGCTGCAATGCGTTCGGGATTAGGCTCGGCGGTGTAATATTTGTCGTAGAAGATATTGGAAATGCTGTCGTTCCACTCCAGTTGGAAGAGATAGGTGTGAGTCATCACTTTGAATCCCGTGAACTTGTCAGCAATATCTCCGACATCCTCGGCGATCCGTTTGCCGGCATTGCTACCGCTGAGTGCATCCAGCACGCCACCCAACACAGCAAAGGTGGTTTTAGCAGCAGCCGCGCGATCCTCGGCAGTGATATAAGTCATATCGCTCACCAGCACAAAGGAGTGGGAGATCAACTCTTCGCTCACATTTCTGAGAGCTGCCATTCCTTCTACAGTAAACCGTACTTTTTCTACATCCAGCACCGATGCGTTGTAATCGCTGCGATCCTCGATGAGTTTGGTGCTGAAACGAGCGTCTTGCAGCGTTTCGCCTGTGAGATTAAACCATTTGGCTACGATGCGTTTGCCGATGTCGGCTTTGTTCATCAGTTCCAGCATGGCGTCAGCGTTCGCCTGTTTTTCCTCGGCTGTAAGCACGATACTACTGCCGTATGTCTGACGGTGCAGTCCGTTGCCTTTGTGTTTGGCAACGCCGGTGATTTTGGAGTTGTCCAGCACGCGCAGGTCAACATCGTGCATATCGTATTTGTCCTCGGGCGGAAGGTCTTTGAAAATCTGATAGACATCGTAGCCAAACTGATCCTCCGGGTGATAAACCATCATCGAGGTAAGTGCGTTGCGGTAATACTGGCTGACGTTTTTTTTCTCCGCCTCCTGAGCCTGTAATGCCAAGTGGCAGCAGAGCACGCCGGTTAGTATAAGAATAGTCTTTTTCATAGTGCTGCTCCCTTATTTGAATAGTTGTTCCATGAATGAATCCACATCTGCTACGACATAGAGGAAATCGCCTCTTTGTCCATCCGCCCCATCCTTGCCGTCTCTGCCGTCCTCGGCTTTGCCCGAGCATCCGCTTCCCTTGCCGTGTGTGCCTCCTTCGCCGCCCTTGCCGCCTTTGCCGCCCAAGCCGGCGTCGATAGTGGCAACAATGCCGTCCATGCCGTAGTATTCTACCACATCAGGGCTGACGCAGAACATGAAAATACCTCCGTCCGTGCCGTCTTCGCCGTCCGTACCATCCTCACCGGGTTTACCGCAGGTGCCGGCTATATGATGGGTGGTGCCGTCTGTGGCCTTGTAGCTACTTTCGTTCGTGCCGTTAGCGCCGTAGTGACCTTTCTTGCCATCTGCACCGTCCTTGCCGTCGCCGTAGATGACGAGGGGCAATTCTACAACGCGCAGCATTTTGTTGTCCAGATCACAAAGCATACCGATATGGGGGGTTGTTGTGGTGTCTGTCATCATCATACTCAAAGCCATCGAGCGGCTTTCGCCCGAGAGGTACAGCTCTTTGGTCCACGACATCTGGAGATCAAAGGTATAGGTGGCTCCCGAGGGAACATGTGTGCAGACGATCTTGTGATTCATCGGGTATTTGCCCAAGGCGATTGCTATCGTAGGCACTTTCAGTTCTATGCTGTTGCCCTTCATAGTGATAGCATCGCTATTGGTGGAGAAACTAAAATCGCTCATCTCTACCGCTTGGTGACTATGATTGATGATGAGAATCTCGGTACTATTGGTAATCACGGCATATGAAATCCTGTCTTTTTTGATATTAAACCGCGCGCCGTCGCCCTTGATAGGTTCGCGTCCGTGCGAAGTGTTCATCAGCCGGTAGTTGGGGATATAAATGCGGTATTTGTCAGCGGCGTTGTAGCGAATAGCGAACGCATCGTTATCACCGGGGATGATATAGCGGTTTTTCTGGGCTTCCACCTTGTATCCCACAGCTGCTTTGGTGGGAGTGGTTGGGGTGAGGAACTTGCTGTGACGCTCTGCGCGTGTGCGTTCGTATTTTTTAGCCATAGCCTCCGGCATCGGGGCTTCTGCAAGCACGGCTGCCGGAACGGGACGGCTCAACTCAGCCAAACGTTGTCCGTGGCAGATGCCGGCGAGCAGCATGGCACAAGTCAATAAGACAGTTTGTTTCATCGGTATCGTTTTTTATCGGTTTGTCAAGGAATAAAACACCGTGTAGTCACTTTTTTGCCCAACACGGTATAGGTGATATCCAGCCAGTTCTGCCCGTCTTCGTAGCAGCCGGTGGAATAGTCGTATGTGATGGTAGCCGCGTCACCCGTCAGTTTGGTTTCAATAGCCGTCAGACAATTGCTATGGGTTTTAGGAACCAGCGTGTGTTGCAGTTGTTTGTCGCCGTAGAACAAACCCGCTACCGTCTTGCTGCAGTCGGAGGAGATAGCCTCCACGCGCAGATTTTTTCTCAGCATCTGTTCATAGTTGCTACGGATCATAGCACATATCTCTCTGCGGCTGTCATCCTCGTGCAGGCTGGCGGCAAACTGTTTGAGATGCGCGTGACGGATGAGCATCTGATCCAGGTTGTCGTAATCAGCAAAATTTGTCGAAGCAAAGGCTTGCAGGCTGTCGTTTAGCATTTTCTGCCGCGATTCGTATTCCTCCACCAGCAGCCTCAACTGGCTGTTGGACAGCGGGTATTTGAGGTGGTAGGTGTAATAGGTAGATTTTTCCCTTGTACGACTTTTCAGCCAATAGTAATCCGCGGCGTGCGATGGGGACACATTAGCCAGATAGGGAATGTCGGCTGCCTGCACGCTGAGCTTGCTGTCCAGCTCTCGGTGCGACTGGATAGATCCGTTGTCCGTCACTTCGTGCAGCGTGATCGATGTGGCATAGTGCACGCGCGTAGCGATAGCGGATACGATCTGCTCACGCACGTTGGTCATCGCTTTCTGTTGCGCCTCATCCAGTGTGATTCCTTCAGCGCTCACGATGATATAGCCCTCCTCCATACCGCCTATCCAATCGGGCGTATGGCGGGAGGATTTCGCTACTACTTTGTCAGCGGCAACTGCTGCCCCGATGAGCAGCAGTGCCGTGACTAAAGTAATCCATCGTTTCATGATTGAAAGAGGGAATTATCAGAGACCCAGAGCTTTGTCCAGTTGCTCGTGCAGGTTCTGGCCTTTTTTCTCCAGTTCCTCGCGTACGGCTTTCTTGGCAGCCTCTTTTGCCATCTCGCTGTTGTAAGCGATACGGACCAATACCTCGTGGTTCTTCTTGCTGTTGATGCGGAAGCACTCCATTACAGGTACGGTGCGACCGATCGACTGCGAGATCAGGTTCTTGCTCGACATAACAGTCTCGGAGATAGAAGCAGCCTCTTCGGGCGACAGCTGTTTGTTGGCTACCGTGTTTTCCAGCAATGCAGTTACCTCAGTCTGGATGTTTCCTGCCAGATTGGTGACAGCCAGCGAGTTTGCAGCAACTTTGGCAGCATCGTAGTTCTCGCCTACAGACGAAGCCTCGCCCATAATGTATTTCGGGAACAGGTTGGCATCAAACTCATACTGCATCAGATACGAGCGCTCCAACTGTTTCTCCAAGGGCAGTGCTCCCGGCTTTACCTGCCAGCCTTCTTTTTTCAGACGTTTAGCCTCTTTGCGGATGTTTTTGTCCACTTTGGCTTTGAGGCCTTTCTTAGCCAGTTTCTGAACTTCCTGACGCTCTTTGATCAGTTGTTTTCTCTCTTGCGCGGATTGCTGTGCAAATACGCATGTGCATGCAACGATTAAGGCCATTGCTACCGTCATGAACTTTTTCATAATAATACGAATGTTAAGTTAATGTGTAGTTATTTGTTTTTGCCTAACGCATAAGCTACCATCAGCCATACCAGAAGCACAACGCCGGAGGTGAGCAGATAGGTGGGCTGCGAAAGGCCTGTTTTCAGCGCAAAGACAAATTGCATCGCAATGACCGCCACGGCAAAAATACCGTTGAACACTTTGAAATTGACATTACGTGCTTTGTCTTCCAGCGCTATGGCCATTGTTCCCGCCCATGTCAGGAATGTGCTGATACCGCCCGTTACGGCTATCACCCAGCGTAGTTCTTCTGTGCGGCAATAGGAAAATAGTGCGTACGCAACCAGTGCACCTAATGCCAGCGACAAAATAGTTATAATAGGATTGATTTTCATTGCTGTATGTGTTTTTGGGGGGTTACGATTGAAACAACGGTGCTAATTCTGCTACCGCAGAAGCCTGCTGCCAGGCTGCCATGCCTTGACACCACACAAGTGTCTGCGACGTGATTTGCCCTGTCGGAACAAACGGTCGCAACTGCTCAATGGTGAACGGACCGTATTGTTTTCCGTTAATAGCCAGAAAATAGGCGGTAGCCTTGGGAATTGGAGGGGGAGTCGGTTGGGAAGCAGACGTATTCGCCGCATTCATCATCTGCGGGATTTGTTGCACAACGGCCATACCCAAGCCCAGTTCCACGACTTTGTCAAACATACCGGAATCACTCATAGTACTGCGTATTGGAGGTTATTATGGGCACATCTAAAAATTCCACGTTTTTAGTTAAGCCCGTTTTGTTAATACATTTAGTAATTCAAAACTCGAAATCAAGATAAAGCAATTGTGAGAATTGCCCTTATAGATTTGCCAGGCAGTTCTTCAGACTTACCCATTCCGTCGTCCCTTGTTTCCAAACCTGTGTATTCTCGTCTATCACGTCAGCGATAGCCAAACCCTTGAGTTGCTCCAGCGTCAACGGGCCTTTTTGCGCACCGTTGAGCAGTACAAAAAACTGTGCTTCTGCAGCTTTGCGCTCCTGCTCTAGGCGGTCAAAGATGGGCGAAGAGGCGGCTTGGGGGACATTGCCAACTGCCACAGGCGTCTGCATAGCCTGTATGTTCTGTAGTGCTTGTTGGGTCATCTGGCTGTTTACACCCGATTGTACCATTTGGTTCTGGGTGTAAAAACCGCTGCTGGCACTAACTAACGCGTCAAATTCCTGAGGGGTCATATTGTTTTCCTTTCTATTTTCAGTTTTCAGATTTTCTTATCTCGCTCTGCTCGAACGGTGGTCTCAACGTGCAACTTACAGCACAGGCGGTGGTGGAGGAACGCTACCCGGCATAGGCGGGGTGGGCGGTGCCTGGAATAGAACCGCCAGTGCAGGAACGGCACTTATTGCCGCCCATTGCGGCATACCTTGTGTCCACACCTGTGTCTGCATGTTAATCTGTCCTGCGGCAGCCATCTGGCGCAAGGTGTTGATATCAAACGGACCAGCCTGCTGGTTATTGATCAACACAAAATAGGCTGCTGCCTGCGGGGTGGGCGGTGCAGGAGGCATCTGACCCGGCATAGGCGGAGGCGTTGGAGCACCTGCTTGTGCCACTTGGTTGTTGAACGCATTGCCCATGTTGCCCATCATCTGGCCCATTTGACCAGCCATGCCTGTAGCCATGCCCATGCCCATCATCATGCCTGCGGGGTTCATGCCGCCGTTGCCCATATCCATGGAGGACATATTGCCGATGTTCTCCATGCCGGTACGCATAACTTCTCCTTGTACGTTGACGGTGTGAGCTCCCAGATAGGCCTGCTCTGTAGCGAGGTCGGTACGATGCATCGTAGAATCGGTCTGCGCGTGCTGAGCATATTGGGCTTCTTCGCGCATACGAGCCAGCATATCCTCCTGGTGATCCATCTGGATCTCCGCCTGACGAGCCACCGCTCCGTTGCGCACAGCGGCATCGGTAGCCAATTGGCTGAGCACATTGGCCTGGTTTTGCATAGAGATATTGTATGCCTGACGCGAAGTCAGATCCTTGAGCTGCTGGTAGTCCTCGCTGCCCTCGTTGAAACGGATATCGGTGATATCCAGTCGTGTCGGCCAGATACCCAGGCTATCGCGCAGGTCTTTGTATATCTTTTGGTATATAAGGCGAGACCATTCCTCTATCATCTCATTGGCCTGAAGCACAAATACGCCTTCCGGTATCTTGGAGAACGTACCTTTGATAGAACTGGTCACCATGGCTTCAATACGTTTCTCCACCTCGTCCATCGTGGTGTCTTTGCCCCCCCATTGACGGAAGACTTTGCGTGCGGCTTCTTTGGTAGTTTCTATGCGGAAATCCTCAAAAGCCAACGTAGTCATTCCGTTCTGCTTCTGGAACATGTATAGTTGCTCCATCTGCATGTCGGTGGGCGCAGCGGCAAAAGTGAGCGTACCATCCACTGCCATCTCGATGGTGAACATAGAATACTCTCTCTGCGAAGGACGAACGGTGAAGAACGGCACGGTGAAATGAACCTGCATACCGCCCTCGTTGAGAGTGATGAAATATACCTGTGCTTGGAACGGCGTACCGCCGGCATAAGCCGCGCCGATGATATTTGCCAATACAGGCATGTTTCCGGTGTCGATAGTGCCGTTGCAATAGCCTAATCGAACATCCGACTTGCCACCACTATTCGGATAGATAAAGATGGCTGCTTGCCCTTCGTTCACCAGCAGACTGCTGCCTGTGCGGATGGCGTTCTCCTTGTTGGTAGAATTGGCTTCCTGGCCTTTCGGACGCCATTTGTAAATCAGGTAGTTTTTTACATCACCAATGTTGATGGCATCCATGATACCGCCTTCATTCGTTTTCTTTCCAAAACCAAAAAGTCCCATAATTATTTACGATTTTATGATTTACGATTTATGCTTTATTTGTAGGCTGCTATAATCTTGTTGAGCCGCTCTTCCACGCGTGCTTTGCTGTAATACCCCGATCGGTTGGCAGCAAAATGCAGCGCTTTTTTTGCGATGAACTCGTGTGCAGGAGAAATCAATCCCGCCGCACACATCAGTTTGACGCACTCCTCTATATAGCCGTAGTATTCCGCGTCGGTAGGCTTGCTCTCCACGTTGATGTAGCCTTCCGCCTGATCGTAGTCGCCTATGGAGAGGAGGTAGTTGTACAAACCGTGGTTGAGAGGCTGTGTGTAATTGCCCTGCCCGTAGAATTCCACCAGTGATTTGGCGTCTTCCCACATGCCTTCGTCCAGATATTTGCTCAGCAGCGTGACGTAGCCCTCAATCACGTCATCTTTGTCCTTCTTGTATCCCACCACATAATTGCGTGCGGATTTGAGATTGTCTTTGTCCACCGCCTTTGTGACTGCTGCTACGCACCGGTTGGAATTGTTGGCAGCTGTGTCGCGGAATGCAATCAACACTCCTCCACATACCAGCAATGCGATCACCACGCAAGCGGCTATCACCAGCGATCTGGTGTGCTCGCGCAGCCAGTCCTTGCGGTCGGCATCTTTCTTTTTCTGCTGAATGGACGCATACAAGCCGTCGAACTCATCGGCAAAGGTTTTTAGTTGCTCATCCTTGGGGAAGGAAACCTTGATCTTCTCGATAAGCTCCTGATATTTCACCATATAGGCGTCAGCCAACGGGCTGTCTAGATTTTTAATACGTGGTTTCAGTGCCGTAACAAACTCTAGCAGATCGGCTTTGGAATTGGGGATAGGGAAGGTTTCGATAGCCTGGCATTTGTCTTCATCATATTCCAACAAAGCCAACTGAGCTGCCAGAATGCGCGAACTCATATTTGCCTCTATGCCGCTGAACTCCCAGCCGCATTTGGGGCACACGGATGCCGATTCGGGAACAGTAGTTCCGCACACAGGGCAATGCAATGCCTCTCCACCTTTAGTCTTGTATTCACTCATAATGTTATCAAGTATTAGTTTTTTACGCTCTATTTGTATAGAAAATACTATTTTGGGCGCAAAGGTACGAAAAATATTTCATATATGCAAATCTTTCCCATTTTTTTGCATTGCTGTCAAACTTTTTCTGTTATTCGGACTTTTAGTTCCTCTGTTCTGGCTGTTTTGGGTACCCTCAACAACCAGAACAGAGCGTGTAATATAGTGCTAAAAATTGCGTTTCTAAATGGAAACTTTACGATTTCTTGCATGGTTATTGCTCTATGTTGATGAGTTTTTCTACCAATTCGGGAACACCTACAGAGGCGTTTTTCTGGATATGGTGGACACGGTGGCGGTAGATGCCAAGCTCAGGAGTGTTGGGATCAATCACATAGATATATGCGGAAGAGGGCGCATATTGCAACAAAGATGCTGCGGGATAGACATTGAGCGATGTGCCCACCACGATAAGGATATCTGCCTGACTGGCTACCTCGCAAGCCAAAGGGAAATAAGGCACTCCTTCTCCGAAGAAGACTACATAAGGACGCAGTAGCGAGCCATCGGGATGGCGATCGCCATAATGTTGCTCCCACCCGTCTAAGTCAATGGTTGCCAGTTCGTTGGTTTCAGAACGCAGTTTGGTCAATTCGCCATGCAGGTGAATGACATCGTGGCTACCTGCACGCTCGTGGAGGTTGTCGATGTTTTGGGTGATGACTTGGGTGTTAGGAATGGCCTCTTGCAGGCGTGCAATGGCATAATGTGCAGCATTGGGTCGAGCTGCGAGGGCTTCACGACGGCGCATGTTGTAGAACTCGACGCAGAGTTGGGGGTTGTTGAGCCATGCTTCGTGGGTGCACACATCCTCTATGCGGTAGCGGTCCCACATGCCGTCGGAGCCACGAAAAGTGCCTAATCCGCTCTCTGCGGATACTCCTGCTCCAGTAAAAACAACTATTTTCTTAGTCATAATAAATAGGGGGTTATGTTAGTTTTGTATGATTATCAAGTGCAAAGGTACGGAAAAAATTACAGATATGCAAGTTATAGTTTATGAAATGGTAATTTATTGGTAAGATTTGCATCAAAACATTGCCTTTTGGGCGTGATCGTTTCTTAAGGTTCTTACATCGTCACCACCTCATTATCCCTCCTTGCAAGCCAAGGCATACAACATCTGTGGGCTTTCTGTGGCTTTAGTGTCTCAAATATTTGTGCTTCTATAATAATGCTGCAAAAATCTTCGGCATTATAGTCGTTTTGTGCCGAAGATTAGAGAAAGCGGAGGGTCAAAGGGTATCTAGAACACGCGGGAAGTGTAGTGTTTACTAGGCTTCCCGCGTGAGTGTATTTTTTTGAAAAAAAATTTCGCGTGCCGAAGATTGTGCCGAAAGTTATTAGTGAACTATAATTTATTTTTTACCACTAAGATAATCATTTATAATTACAAAATGTAAAAGTACGTTTTTTATACTAATTTTAGGATAGATGTTGGATAATCGAAAAAATAGTAGTACCTTTGCAGCAGTTTTGGAAAACAATAATATGTATTTTGATGAGTTAGCATTATCGGATGAGGTGTTGGATGCCCTGTGGGACATGCACTTTGATACTTGCACGCCTGTGCAAGAACAGACTATTCCCGTGATACTGGACGGACACGATGTGATTTCGTGTGCGCAGACAGGTACAGGCAAGACCGCAGCGTATATTCTACCCCTCCTCACCAATCTGCAATACGACAACCACGACCCTAACAAACTTAATGCCATCATCATGGCACCTACGCGCGAGTTGGCACAGCAGATAGACCAACAGATGGAGGGATTTGGGTTCTATGTACCATTCTCTTCAGTAGCCATCTACGGCGGAAACGATAGTGGTGCATGGGGAACGCAAGTAACTGGTTTACAGAAAGGTGCAGATATTGTCATCGCCACACCTGGGCGATTACTCAGCCAGATGAATATCTATGATATCGATTTCTCGGATGTGAAATACTTTATCCTCGATGAAGCCGACCGAATGTTGGACATGGGGTTCTATGACGATATCATGACAATCGTGAACAAGTTGCCTAAAGACCGCCAAACGATTATGTTCTCGGCGACTATGCCCACGAATATCCGCAAGATGGCGAAAGCGATTATGCACAACCCTGTAGAGGTACAGATAGCTATCTCACGTCCACCAGAAAGTATTCGACAGATGGCGGTGGATATTTACGAACCTCAGAAAGATGAATTCCTTAAGTTGCTGCTCAAAAATTGCAATCTTAAGAAAGTCATCGTGTTTGTGGGTAAGAAACAACGTGTGAAGGAACTCGCGCGTACGTTGCGATCAATGCATATAGATGCGCGTGCAATACACTCTGATTTGGAACAAAAAGAGCGCGATGAAGTAATGTTGGACTTCCGTAATGGTAAAGTGGATGTGCTAGTGGCTACAGATATTGTGTCACGTGGTATTGATGTGGATGATGTGCCATTGGTAATCAACTATGATGTCCCTCGCGATGCGGAAGATTACGTGCACCGTATTGGTCGTACAGCACGTGCGGAAAACAAAGGAGAGGCTATCACATTAGTGAGCCCCGAAGATAAGCGATTCTTTAATAAGATTGAGCAATTTTTACAGAAGGTTATTGACCGCGTTCCCTTGCCTGCCGAGCTTGGAGCTGCGCCAGATAGTAGCGTATGTTCGCTTGCTGCTGACGACCGTAAGCCGTCTTCCAAGCGCCGAAAAGGCGGCTGGAAAGCTGGGCGTAATCGCAAGCCGAAGCATAATCGCCAAGCATCTCATAAGCAATAGCGATATTGGCCGCAGCACATGCTGCGGCTTTTTTATTGTTTCCATCTACGCAAGGTAGCCATAGCGAGATGGCTTCATTCCAATGCTGATAGCGGAAATAATCTAATCCAGATTGCAATTCATCTAGTTCGTAGATATAGCGGCGAGTAGTGTGCCACGAAGATGCGAAACTCCTACCCACTCTGTTGCCCAACTCTTGCGCGAGATAGAGCAATGCCTCTTGGCGGTCAGGTAGCTGGGTAAGGGTCTGAGCGCGAGTATAATACGTATCGCTTTCCCAAAGTAAGGTGTCGGCCTGTGTGAAGGAGCGTTCGCGCGTTTGTCCTGCATAATGGATGGTCCAATGCGATTGGGCGTATGCTTGCAGGTAAGCGAAATAGGAGCCCTCTTCCGTAGGGAAACTTTCCACAACATCGTATAAAACAAGTTGGTTGAGTATTAAAAGCGCATCCGCTTGATAATCAGTGCATAGCTGCTCGGCAGCAGCATGCTTTAATGGGGTGCGTGTATAGTAATTGGTAGAGGGGTTTTGCGAAATATCCATGAGTTCGACAGCATCAAACTCGCCACAGGCTTCTAAACTTTGTGTCGTAGCAAAGAGGGAATAGAGTATGCTACGACTTAAATCCACCTCTACTCCACCTTTGCTCTCTCCATCAATTACGGTGGTGTGACCAAAGTCTTTAGGTTGCGTTAAGGCGTTGTTTACCACCAAAATACGTCGGCTATTTTTCAGTTCGGAGCGCTCGGCAGGGTAGCGTTCGTCCACCGAGAAATACCATTGCTGTTGTGCGTTTATAGGAAGAGAGCAAAGAACCAAGAGCAAAGAGCAAAGACGGATTACTTTCGACTTTGGCAGACTAAAGTGTTTAATCTTTATTCTTTGTTCCTTATTCATTCTCAAAACTAGTTTAGAGTTTGCGGATGCGCCACTCTTTGGGATAGAGGTTGTTACAATGGTTACCCACATTCTTCACGAAGCCGAGAGGGACATTCTCATAGGTTACCATCACTACGCCTGCGGCAGCGTTAGGAAGGGTCAATGCTTCGTTGCGCAGGTAAGAGAGTGCTTGGTCTAAAGTGAGTTCGACCTGGTTAAAAGCATTCTTATTAACATCCTTGAGCATCGCCAGAGCATGTTGAGGCACAACGGTTTTGCCACGCAGTTCGCCTATACCAAAGCCCGTGCTGATGCAAATGAACTGCGAGTTGAGGAACTCGATGAGTTGTTTGTATTTGGCAGGATATGCCACTACGAAACGGTCTTGTTGGCGGATAGTCCATTGTTCGGGATGCTGAAGCCAACTTTGCATAATATCCTTAAACTCTACGGTTTCAGAAACAGGATTCTTTTGTTTAGGAATACGGAAAGCACCAGTATCGACACCATGTTTGCGGAAAGCACAGATATAGAACCCTTCGCCTTTGGTTTTGTGTGGATAGAAGTGATAGCCAGGTTTGCCCTCGGTGATTCCCCATGCAGGGTCGTGGCTGATAGGTAGTATCTCGGCTCCCAACTCATCGGCAATCCATTGGGCATTCTTCTCGTTTTCTTCGCGGTTGAAGGTGCATGTGGAATAGATGAGTATGCCGCCTGGCTTGAGTGCATCCCACACATCATCGAGGATATCGCATTGGCGCTCAACACATTCCTGTACGTTCTTCATGCTCCATTCGGCAATCGCACCCTCATCCTTGCGGAACATACCTTCACCCGAACAGGGGGCATCAACGAGGATACAATCGAAGAGCTCGGGCAGTTTGTTGCCAAAATCAGCCGCAGGGTTGTGGGTCACCACAGTGTTGCCATTACCCCATTTCTGGATGTTCTCCGAGAGGATAAACACGCGCTGACGCACTACCTCGTTGCTAACGAGCAGGCCCTCGTTGCCAAGGAACTGGCTGATAAGGGTGGACTTGCCACCTGGTGCGGCGCAAAGGTCAAGGACAATACTATCTGGCTTGAGGTACTGATGCAGCACCTCGCCAACGAACATACTACTGGCTTCTTGTACATAGTAGCAACCAGCGTGCAGAAGCGGGTCAAGGGTGAACTGAGGACGACGACTGAGGTAGTATCCATCTTCGTGCCAAGGCACCTCTTCGGTGTCGGCGTCGAAGGTGAGATAGTCCAACTTGTCATTCAATCGAATAGACGTAATGGGCTCTGACTCAAGTGCTTGGCAAAGCTGTTGCACTTCCTCATGCGACATTTGTTCGTGAAGATTTTCTATGAAGTCTAATGGTAACATCTTATTTATAGGTTATATTTTGTATCTATTATAATTTATAAAAATACAAAACTCGTGCAAAGGTACAAAAAAAAAATGACCTAACAAAACTATATAAAAATATTTCCGTACCATTTTAAATTCCTTTGCTTACTAAAAATCCTATAAAAGCTCTACCTACTTATCCTAAATCGTGACACTTGTTAGTTTATTTTAAATTAAGATTGTATATAAAAAAAGTGTGATAATTCCTAACAATCATCACACTCGCGCTCCCTCAAGGACTTGAACCTTGGACCCCCTGATTAACAGTCAGATGCTCTAACCGACTGAGCTAAGGAAGCAGTATTTTTGACCTCAAAAAACGCTCTGTTTTCGAAATCGGGTGCAAAAGTACTGCTTTTTTTTGATATGAGCAAGTTTTTTTGAAAAAAAATTACTATCTTTGCAGAAAATTTTGATTTTACCCCATAAATTATGCATTTTTGCCCCAAAAATAGCAAATTTTAATCCAAAATACAAATGAAACGAGTTTTAGGTTTAGGAAATGCTTTAACCGACATTTTGCTACAAGTGTCGGAAGGAGATCTTCGTGAGATAGGATTCCCAAAAGGCAGTATGAATCTTATTGATGCTGAACAATTGGAACGCATCCAAACACGATTTATCTCTGTGCGCAAACATCTTGTAGCAGGAGGTAGTGCCTCTAATACGGTAGCCACCATTGCACAACTTGGTGGTAAAGCTGCATTTATCGGCAAAATTGGAAACGATGAAGTAGGCAAATTTTATCGTGAAGATTTAATCAAAAACAATGTAAAACCTCATTTGCTCACATCTTCATTGATGTCAGGCTGTTGTGTGGTACTAATCACTCCTGATGGCGAACGTACTTTTTGCACCTATTTGGGAGCCGCAGCAGACTTAAAGGCAGAGGATATTCGCAAAGAGGCATTCATAGGATATGATATTTGCCACGTAGAAGGCTATTTGGTACAAGATCATGCCCTAATTGAGAAAGCCCTTCATACGGCAAAAGAGCAAGGATGTACTGTGTCGTTAGATTTAGCCAGTTACAATGTGGTGAACGAAAACCATCAATTCCTCAAAGAACTTGTCTATAAATATGTAGATATCGTCTTTGCTAATGAAGATGAATCTTTTGCATATACCCATCTCAACCCAGAAGAGTCTGTAGCAAATATAGCAGAGCAATGTGATATTGCAATAGTAAAAGTGGGAAAACGTGGATCATACGTGCGTCAAGGCAATCAAATACATCATATTGGTGCTATCACCTCAAATTGCCTTGATTCAACAGGAGCTGGCGACTTATATGCAGGAGGATTCTTACATGCTATCTCTGATGGATTTGATCTTCGTCGCTGTGGCGAAATAGGTACTATAGCTGCAGGACGTGTAGTAGAAATTGTAGGAACAAAACTTCCAGAAGAAACTTGGGATGAAATTCGTCGTATTTGCGCACTCTATCGTGGATTTATGCATAAACTGAAATTTTAATTTTAACACATTTACAATATGAAAGTATTATACATTTTATACCAATATTTGATAGCATTCCCCTTGATAATTGTAGTAACACTATTTACAGCATTGCTTACTATTATTTGTTTTCCTTGGAGAAATGGCAAGTTGCCCCGTACCGTACAGGTGTTTTGGTCACGTAGCGTTCTATGGCTATTATTTGTACCTATTGAAGTGACAGGTAGAGAGAATGTGGATCCTAAGCAGTCATACGTATTTGTAGCTAATCATCAATCATTCTTGGATGTATTTGCAGTATATGGCTGGTTGCCTAATAACTTCAAATGGTTAATGAAAAAGGAATTGCGTAAGATACCTTTTGTAGGTACTGCCTGCGCTGTAGCAGGTCACATTTTTGTAGATCGTAGTAATCCTCGCGCAGCAATGGATAGTTTGAAATATATCAAGGCACAACTACATGATGGTATGAGTACTGTGATTTTTCCTGAAGGCACACGTACTAAGACTGGTGAAATGGGACGTTTTAAGCAAGGAGCATTTAAAATCGCCATGGATATGGAGTTGCCAGTAGTTCCTTTATCATTAAGCGGGTTCTTTGATGCTATGCCACGTCATCAATTTTATGTATCGCCTCGCGCGCGCGTACAATTACATATAGGTAAGCCTGTTAAGATTAATCAATTTGAGGATATCAATGAAGCTATGGCTTGTCTTAAGCAACAAGTAGAGGCAGGATTGAGATAAAAAAAATGAGCGGTGTCGCTCATTTTTTTATTCTACCAACAGCACCATTATAGTGCGTAATCTAAAATCATCATTAATACAAAGCCCAGAGTAAAACCAATCGTAGGGATGTTGCTGTGTGGTTCGGCTTGCGCTTCGGGTATCAGTTCTTCTATCACTACGTACATCATGGCTCCTGCGGCAAATGCCAATAGGTAAGGCAGGGCAGGGGATATGAAACTGATTAGTAGGATTGTGAGTAGACTTGCTATCGGCTCCACTATTCCTGACAACGCACCTATCGCAAAGGCCTTGCCCTTGCCCATTCCTTCGGAGTGAAGAGGCATAGATAATATAGCACCCTCAGGGAAGTTTTGTATCGCTATACCGATTGCGAGTGCCCAAGCAGCGGACATAGGGATTATACTACCCTCTGCCATAGCACTGGCGAGTATCACTCCCACTGCCATACCCTCAGGGATATTGTGCAGGGTGACTGCCACAGAGAGCATCGTGGTGCGCTTCCATTGGCAGTTGCGTGTCAAACCTTCGGGCTTGTCTGCTCCGATATGCAAGTGGGGGATAAGGGTGTCCAGTAGCAAGAGAAAGAGTATGCCTAACACAAACCCTACGGCTGCAGGTAGCCACGTGATGCCGCCATTTTCAGCCGCCATCTCTAGACTGGGAATAAGCAGTGACCAAACCGATGCTGCTACCATCACGCCTGATGCAAAGCCCAACAGCAACTTACGCAGCAGGTCGCTCATCTTGCCGCGTAGCAAGAAGACCATTGCTGCACCAAGTGCTGTGCCGAGGAACGGGAGTAGGAGGATTGGAGTCATTGTTAGTGATGAACTATGAGTGATGAGTTATACAGTTATTATTCGATAGGCGAGGTAAGCGGCATAGGTGAGAAGAAGGATGGCTCCGTGCCAACGTTTGATCTCGTGTTTCTTGGTGAGATAGACAAAGAGCATCACCATGACACTACCTAATGCAGCCATCAATGCATCAATCTCCAGTCCGTAGTAGCCAGGCAATGCTTTGACGCATGCACTCGTACCAAGGATGAAATAGATATTGAAGATATTGCTACCTATGACATTGCCGAGAGCAATATCGCAGTTCTTTTTGAATGCTGCCATACAAGAGGTTGCCAGTTCGGGCAATGATGTACCCAACGCTACAACGGTAAGACCGATAATCGCATCGCTCACACCTAAAGAGTGTGCAATAGAAGTAGCACTCTTGACTATCAACTCGCCACCGACAACCAAGCCTACCAGTCCGCCGAGAATCAATGCCAATGCACGTTTGGCAGACATGGGTTTGTAGCCCTCGTTGCTCTCTGTTTGTGGTGCGCTACCAATACCTTTGAAATTATGCCAAAGGAAGATGAGGAAGAAGATGAGCAGGATACTGCCACCAATACCTGAGATAAAAGCGCTTGTGCCTGCTCCCATTTGAATGGAGCCTAAGTCTTGAAGCGATGGGGTATCAATGTGCATATTGAATAGGTGCTCTACTTGCAGCCATGAGGGAATGTTGTAGATAACGAACAATAGCACCAGAAGAGCAGCTAATAGACTGAATGGTATGTCAAATCGGCGAGTGGATTTTTGCGATGAAATCGGGAATATTAGTGCCGTACAACCCAAGATGACAAAGGTGTTGAGAATATTACTTCCGAGGACGTTGGTAATGGCAATCTCGGTACTTCCTTGTCCTACTGCCACCATGTTTACTACGAACTCGGGCATACTGGTACCGAAGGCCACGACGGTCAAACCAATCACGATATCGCTGACGCCATATTGCTTTGCCAGCCCCGAAGCGCCGTCCACGAGGAAGTCAGCCCCCTTGATAAGGGCTGCACAGCCCACGATAATCAGTGGTACTGCTACCCAAAAGCCGCCAGTGGCGAGCCAAGTATTTATAAAATCAAACATTTTTTATTCGCTTTGCTCACGTTATCTGCTTCGCGTTACATGCGGCAGAGCCGCGTTATTTTTGTTGTGTGCTTCGCGTTATTTGTGTTCCTAACGCCCGAAGGGCATATAACCTAACAACGTCGAAGACATGTAACGTCCGAAAGACATGTAACGTTAATTTCAATTACACGTTAAACAGGAAGTGCATGATGTCGCCATCTTGCACGACGTATTCTTTGCCTTCGATGCCCAATTTACCTGCTGCACGGCAAGCGGACTCGCCACCGAGTGCGATATAATCCTCGTACTTGATTACCTCTGCACGAATGAAGCCACGCTCAAAATCGGTGTGGATAACACCTGCACATTGAGGCGCTTTGCTACCTGCCTTGAAAGTCCAAGCACGTACCTCGTCGCTACCTGCGGTGAGGAAAGTACGAAGGTCGAGCAGTGCGTATGCCGCCTTAATCAAACGGCTCACGCCTGACTCAGAAAGCCCGATTTCATCGAGGAACATCTGACGTTCTTCGTAGGTCTCGAGTTCGGCAATCTCGCTCTCAATCTTCGCTGCCACAACCAATACTTGTGCGTTCTCATCTTTGACCGCTTCGCGCACTTGCTCTACATAGGCATTGCCATTGACAGCAGAGTTCTCGTCCACGTTGCAGACATAGAGCACGGGTTTGCTGGTAAGGAGCATCGTCTCCTTCGCCACTTGCTCCTCGTCCTTATTGACCAGTTCCACAGTGCGAGCAGAACGGCCTTGCGAGAGGGCTTCGCGGTACTTGAGAAGGACATCGAGTGCCACTTTGGCTTGTTTATCGCCACCCACGCGCACTTGTTTCTCAATTTTTTGAATGCGTGACTCCACCGTCTCAAGGTCCTTGAGTTGGAGTTCGGCATCGATGATATCTTTATCGCGGATAGGATCTACGCTACCATCCACGTGTACAACGTTCTCATCGTCGAAGCAGCGGAGTACATGGATGATAGCATCCGTCTCGCGGATGTTAGCCAAGAACTTATTACCAAGTCCTTCGCCTTTGCTTGCACCTTTCACCAATCCTGCAATATCCACGATTTCAACGGTGGTTGGAATCACTCCGCGTTCGGGTTTGCAGAGTTCGCCGAGTTTGATGAGTCGCTCATCGGGTACGGTAATAACACCTACATTGGGCTCAATCGTGCAGAAAGGGAAGTTCGCCGATTGCGCCTTGGCGTTGCTCAAGCAGTTGAATAGGGTCGATTTGCCGACATTAGGAAGACCTACTATACCACACTGAAGTGCCATATCTATTTATTTCGCTATGCTCACGTTGCATGCTTCGCGTTTCATGTGCCAAGGACACGTTTCATGCGCTGAAGCGCGTTACATGCTTCGCGTTGTTTTTAAGTTATTTTTTGATTAGGCTGTGTCCTGTCATTTCTTTTGGTTGCTCTACGCCGAGGATGTGGCAGAGGGATGGAGCCACGTCGGCGAGGATACCGTCTTCGAGTTGTGCGTCGGTGTGGTCCTTGCTCACATACACGAATGGCACTGGGTTGAGCGAGTGAGCAGTGTTAGGCGAACCATCGGCATTGATAGCATTGTCGCAGTTGCCGTGGTCAGCGATAATGATGATCTCGTAGTCGTTCTTGAGCGCAGTATTTACCACTTTATCCACGCATTCATCGATAGTTTCGACTGCTTTCTCGATAGCAGCATATACGCCTGTGTGACCCACCATATCGCCATTAGCGAAGTTGAGGGTGATATAGTCGTATTTCTGTGTGTCAAGTGCCTCGCAGAGTGCCTCTGTCACCTCTGGCGCAGACATCTCAGGTTGGAGGTCGTAGGTAGCCACCTTGGGTGAAGGGATCAGGATACGCTCCTCGCCTGGGTACTCTGCTTCGCGACCGCCATTGAAGAAGAAGGTCACGTGTGCAAACTTCTCGGTTTCAGCAATACGGAGTTGCTTGAGACCTGCGTTGCTTACAATCTCGCCCATAGTGTTTTGTACGTTCTCTTTTGGGAAGAGGACATGCAGACCTTGGAATGAAGAATCATATGGAGTCATGCAGTAGTATTGCAGGTTAGGAATGGTGGTCATGCCTTGCTCTGGCATGTCTTGTTGGGTAAGCACGATGGTGATCTCTTTCGCGCGGTCGTTGCGGTAATTGAAGAAAATCACGACGTCGCCCTCCTCGATAGTAGCGAGTGGCTTTCCATCACGCACATGAACGATAGGTTTGATAAACTCATCGGTTACACCCTCGTTGTAGCTCTCTTGCATGGCTTGGAGCATATCTTCAGACGCTTTGCCTTCACCATGTACGAGGCAGTCGTATGCCACCTTCACACGCTCCCAACGTTTGTCGCGGTCCATGACATAGAAGCGACCTTGGATAGTAGCGATTTCACCGCAAGTTTCGGCCAAGTGTTGTTGCAGTTGATCAATGAATCCGAGACCTGACTTAGGATCGGTATCGCGGCCGTCCATGAAGCAGTGGATGAAAGTTTGTCCGTCTAATCCGTAGGTTTTAGCGATTTGGGTGAGGTAGAAGAGGTGGTCGAAAGAAGAGTGCACACCACCGTTGGAGGTGAGGCCCATGATATGGAGCTTCTTGCCTGTCTCTTTCGCATAACCGAAAGCAGATTTGATTTCTGGGTTTTCGAGGATGCTACCGTCGTTGCAAGCGCGGTTGATCTTCACGAGGTCTTGATATACCACGCGACCTGCGCCTATGTTTAAGTGACCTACTTCGGAGTTACCCATTTGTCCATCAGGCAAACCTACATTTTCGCCACTGGCTTGCAATTGGCTGTGAGGATACTTTTCCAAAAGTGCATCCCAATGTGGAGTTGGGGTGCAAGAGATTGCATCGGCTTTAGATTTGTTTCCGATTCCCCAGCCGTCGAGAATCATAAGTAATGCTTTTGACATAGTTGTATGTTATTTTATAGTTATTTTCTTACATTTTGCCGCAAAATGCGATAGCATATCAATCAACTTGCAAAGGTACTGCTTTTTTTTGAAAAAACCAAATATATCCTATATTTGCCACTTTAACTATACAAAATGCGACTAAAATTTGCGTATTTACAAAAATTATACTACCTTTGTGCGTTGTTTGCAAAATTGTGTAATTAATAATACTAATTTATCAAAATTATGTCAAAAGTAACCGTTGTAGGCGCAGGTAACGTAGGTGCTACGTGCGCAAATGTGTTGGCTGTTAAGAAGGTAGCCAGCGAAGTCGTTTTGATCGACATTAAAGAAGGCGTTGCAGAAGGCAAGGCTATGGACATCATGCAGACTGCTCAACTCTTGGGCTTCGACACTATTGTAAAAGGTGTAACCAATGATTACAGCCAAACCGCAGGCTCAGACGTAGTTGTTATCACTTCTGGTCTGCCACGCAAACCAGGTATGACTCGTGAGGAGTTAATAGGAGTAAATGCTGGTATCGTAAAAAGCGTTGCTAATCAAATCCTTACCTATTCTCCAAACGCAATTCTCATCGTTGTTTCTAATCCTATGGACACGATGGCTTATCTCACCTACAAGGCGCTCGGTTTGCCACGCAATCGCGTGATTGGTATGGGTGGTGCATTGGATAGCAGCCGATTCAAATATTTCTTGAGCCAAAAGTTGGGTTGCAATGCTAATGAAGTAGAAGGTTTCGTTATTGGTGGTCACGGTGATACCACTATGATTCCTATGACCCGCTATGCTACTTATAAAGGTATGCCAGTTAGCGATATGATTAATGCAGAGGAGATGGAAGAAGTGGCTAAGGCTACTATGGTAGGTGGTGCTACATTGACAGGCTTGCTCGGTACCAGTGCATGGATGGCTCCTGGTGCAGCTGCCGCAGCTGTTGCAGATAGCATCATCAACGACCAAAAGAAGATGATTCCTTGCTCTGCTTATCTCGAGGGTGAGTATGGTTATAACGACATCACCATTGGTGTGCCATGTATCATTGGTAAGAACGGTATTGAAAAGATCGTTGAAATCGAATTAAATGATGCTGAGAAGGCGTTGTTTGCAGCAAGCGAAGCGGCAGTTGCTAAGACTACCGCTATCTTGAAAGAAATCAACGTACTCTAATTAGACGGCAAGAAACGTATTCTAATGCTTACTTGATTTCCTCTAATCGAATTTCAGTTAAGAGGATTTGACAACATTTAGATAATTGACTCTGGTTATTCTCTAATTGCAGAATGGCTGGAGTCAATTCTTTTTGTGTTGCTGCATCTGCTTCAGCATATTGCAGACGGAGTTGCTTTAATTGTTGTTGTTCGGAAAGATATTGCTTTTCCACTTTTTTCCATTCAAGATATTTTTCTTTAGCCTTCGGCTGACGGAAATCGCTGATAGAATGGTATATGGTAGAATCGTTGATTATGAAGCATAAATCTTCGATTTCATCGGTATTTTCTTCTTCAAATAATACTTCAGTTTTTGTGGAAGATTCTAAACACGCTTGTTCGAAAATATCCAATCGTCCGTATGCAACAAGAGAGTCGGTAGGTATATTTCGCCAATACTGTTTTTGCTCAGGGAGCGCCAAAGTATAGATGTGTACTCGCCCTGAAGCAGCAAAGCGGTCGGTAGCTAAATAGGCAATACTGCGCATTTCATCCACAACGAATAGGTATTCATTAGCTGGTGAGTTGTACGGCATGCCTAAATTTTCGGGTGTAGTAAAAGTCTCGGATGCCATGTTGTAACGTGCGACATAAATATCAAGCTTGCCTAATCCGTTAGTATCATTCGCTGCAAAATAGAGTGTTATACCATCGTTAAGGATGTATGGAGCACATTGATTATCGGTGAAGTTGATGATGTCAGGCAATGTATCGGGTTGTGACCATTCATCCAAAAGTCGGTGGTTGGAAACTAAGATATTGATGGAATCTTTAGTTGTAGTCCAAAACTTTCGGTCACCTCGTTGGTTGGTGTAAATCGTATTTCCCAAAGAGTCATAAGACAGTTTTCCTGCTTCAGCGGACAGGATGCAAACATGCAGCATACTATCTAAGGCTACTTCCACAGAATCAATCACTTGCACACGCTCCACTCGCTTGAGATAGCGTTGTATTTTTTCAGCGGTTGCTATTTGCAAGTGCACATGTGCCTCTCTTTCATTAGGTTCTTTCAGACTATTGAGATAGGTAGAATACGCTTCGATGGCTTCATCCATATACCAAAGTCGCATGTAACTTTCGCCCATATAGAAATACTTGAGCATATATCTATCGCCTGCTTTTTTGAAATATTGTATGGCGGTAGTGTCGTCGCCTTGTTCTTGCGCGCATCGCGCGTAGCGGTATAGGTAGAGTGCGTTGGTAGGGTATGATTTAAGAAGCGCTCGATATGCTTCTTGAGCCGAGGCATAATCGCCATCTTGAAATAATTTGTCTGCACTATGGTGCGTTTGTCCCCATAGCGTACATGTACCTATAATGCATACTATAACAAGTAGAATTTTTCGCATATCAACTGCAAAGGTACAACAAAATTTGCGGATATGCAAGAAAATAGCGATTTTTTTGCTATTTCAGTATTTTGAACGCGCCTTTGGGCTGCGGTTAGATTGGGTGTTCTCTGCTTATTAACTGCTATATCTTACGTGTATCTTACGTATATCCTACGTATATGTAACGTATATCCTACGTAATTGACAAGGAAAGAACAGCGAGAAGTCGAGGAGGAGGTGGTCGGATAAAAGAGAAATATATAATAGTTGATAATATGGAGAATGATAATTGATAAAGTGGAGAATGATAGTCAATAGTATGAAGAATAGACTTGAATTTGTATAGAATTTGTAGAATGTATTGGAAATGACTTTGTCAATTCGGAAATTTTTACTACCTTTGCAGCATAAAGCATACTAATATGAAACATATACGTATAATATCACCTTCGGGTACGATAGAGAGGAAGTATATTGAACAAGCGCGTGAACGTTTGGAGAGCTGGGGTTTTCAAGTATCGATAGGTAAGCATGCCTTTGGAGCGTGTGGTCGTTTTGCGGGCACAGCGGAAGAACGATTGGAAGATTTGAACGAGGCATTGGCAGATACTTCGGTGGATGTGATATTGTGTTCACGCGGAGGATATGGATTGCAGCAAATAGTGGATAAGATCGTGCTACCAACTCGCCCAAAATCGGAATGGCCATTGGTGGTTGGTTTCTCGGATATTACTGTTTTACACGCACTTATGAGTTTGCATGGCGTACCATCATTGCATGCTTCGATGTGCAAAGCATTGGCAACTCTGCCAGAAGACGCCCCACAAGTGTTGCTTATGCGTGAAGCCATAGAAAAAGGGAAAGAATTTCAACATTTCGGCACGTCTCATTTCGATGGAAAGAAGATTATTGGGGGCAATTTGAGTGTACTATATGGCTTGCAAGGAACACCATACTCCCTGAACACCATCATAGACCAACTGGAAGAAGCACCAGTATTGTTGATAGAAGATATTTGTGAGCGTCATTATCATATTGATCGGATGTTGAATAACTTGCGTATGAGTGGTGTATTAGATCGTTTGAGCGGTGTGATAGTGGGACAATTTACAGATTGCGACGATGATAAGCTGATGGGGTGCACGGTGCAAGAATCTATCCATCAGGCACTTGCAGGATATGACTATCCGATAATGTGGAATACTCCATACGGTCATGTGGATGAAAACGAGCCAATACTTTTTTGCGGCAATTAAGCGGATTTGGCAAATAATTGTTAAAAAATTTGGATATTTGGCAGATTTTTTGTACTTTTGTCGGTTAAATGTGTTTTATGCGTAAATTCGTAGTATTATTGATAGTTGTGCCGATAATGGTCGGTTGTACGTTGTTTGAACGACAACGTAAGAGTGGTATTGTGGTAGAGTGCAATGGTCATAGTTTGACGCAAGTGGAAATTGCTGCACTGACAAACGGTTTGCGAAGTGAAGATAGTGCTCGTGTGGCAGAGGCGTATATTCGTCAATGGGCAGAGGATTTGTTGGAGTACGATGCGGCAAAAAAGGTGGAAAGCAAAGAGATAGAGCGTATGGTGGAAGACTATCGTCGATCGTTGTATGTCCATGAGTATGAGGAGAATTTGATAGCTCAACGCATGCCCAAACATGTGGAAGATAGTTTGGTAAGGGCATTTTATGCAACCCATTCATCGCGATTTGTGCTGGATGAAACTATTGTGAAAGGCATGTTGTTAGTAGTGCCTCTGGGTGCGCCAAACATGGATGAATTGAAGCGACAGATGGCAAAGCCATTTGATGATGAGAACTTGGAGCAAATAGAAAAATATGCATACAATTATGCTACGGGTTATGAGCTGTTTTTGGAGGAATGGAAGAATTCGCGTCAGATATTGCTGCGTATGCCCTTATCAGATGCCAACTTGCAAAAGCAGTTGAATCAGAAGCGCCAAATTGTGATGGAAGATTCGGTCAATACGTATTTGTTGCAAGTGACAGATGTGCACATGAAAGGCACTGAGATGCCATTGGATTATGCACGAACAAAAATCGAACAGATATTACTGAATGAGCGGAGAGTGGAATTTCTGGAGCAAGAACGTGATAAACTATATCATAAAGCATTACAACAAAACAAATTGATACGATATGAGAAATAAACTATTGATAATCAGCCTATTTTGCTCTATCTTTGCTATTGCGCAAGACAATATTATTGATGAAGTGATATGGGTAGTTGGCGAGGAAGCGATTTTGAGGAGCGAAGTGGAAGAAGAGCGCCTACGTGCACAATACGAGGGACAGCCGATAGCAGGTGACCCCTATTGCGTGATTCCAGAGCAGTTGGCTATTCAAAAACTGTTTTTACACCAGGCGGAATTGGATTCCATTGAAGTGAGCGAATCTACTGTGAGTAGTCAGGTGGATATGCGTATGAATTATTATATCTCGCAGATTGGTAGTAAGGAGAAAATGGAGGAGTACTTCCGTAAAACGAGTACTGAAATTCGCGAAGAGATGATGACGATGGTGCGTAACCAAATGATTATCCAGCAAATGCAGAGCAAATTGACTGAGAAAATCAACCCTACTCCAGCTGAAGTACGTAGGTACTACAATTCGTTGAGCGCAGACTCACTGCCGATGGTACCTGCTCAGGTAGAGGTACAGATATTAAGCATTGAACCTGCTGTGCCATTGGAAGAAACAGAGCGTATCAAAACACGATTGCGCGAGTTTACCGACCGCGTTCATAGTGGAAGTGCCGATTTTAGCATGTTGGCACGCTTGTACTCTGAGGACGTTGAGTCTGCAAAGCGTGGTGGTGAGTTAGGCTTTGTAGGTAAAGGTCAGTTGGTTAGCGAATTTGCTGATGTGGCATTTAATTTGACCGATCCAAAGCGTGTGTCACGTATCGTTCAAACTGAATATGGTTTTCATATTATCCAGTTGATTGAGCGCAAGGGCGAGCGTATCAACTGTCGTCATATATTGCTGAAACCTCGTGTGTCAGCTGAGGATAAGGTGAATGCGATAGGTCGTTTGGATTCCATTCGCACACTGGTAGTGGATAGCGGAATTCCATTTGAGGAAGCTGTGGCTCGTTTTTCGGAGGATAAAAATACGTTGATGAGTGGCGGATTGATGACCAATCCTCAGACGGGTGCAAGCAAATTTGAGTATCAAGATTTGCCACCTGAGATTGCGCGCCAAATTTATTCTTTGAAAGAGGGAGATGTGAGTGTACCATTTGTGATGATGGATAAGGCCAAGAACAAAGAAGTATGTGTGATAGCGCGTTTGAAGACCAAACGTGATGCACATAAAGCGAATATGGTGGACGACTTTCAGGTAATCAGGGGGATGTTGGAACAGAAATTGAGTGCGGAAACGATAGATAAGTGGATTCGCAGCAAACAACAAGAAATATATGTGCAGATTGACCCTGCTTGGCGTGGCTGTGATTTTCAATACCCAGGGTGGGTAAAATAAAAACTTAATACATTGAAAATTAGACTTATACATATTATACTCGCTGTGTCGTTGGCAATGTCAATAATGGCACAGGGGGAATCAAAGGTCTCGTTGGTGTTTTTGGAGCATTCTGAAACGTTGTCTTTTGATGAAAAACGTCTGCCTGATGTACAGATATTGAAAGGTGAAGTGCGTTTTCGTCATGATTCAGCGTTGATGTATTGCGACTCAGCATATTTTTTTGAGAAAGAGAATTCACTGCATGCGTTTGGTCATGTGCATTTGTCGCAAGGAGATAGTATTGAAGGTTTTGGAGATGTGTTGTATTATAATGGAAATACAAAGATGGCACGTTTTCGTAAGCATGTGAAATTGATACACAATGCCGCAACCACCTTGACTACAGATAGTTTGAATTATGACCGTGCACGCAATATTGCGTACTATTTTTCGGGTGGAATGATAGAAGATAGCCTGAATACTTTGACTTCACGTTGGGGACAATATACACCAGATAATAATCAAGCAGTATTTCGTGACAAGGTAAAATTGGTCAATCCAAATTTTGTATTAACAGCTGATACATTGTGCTATAATACAGATAGTTATCAAGCTGATTTGGTAGGTCCGACAAAGATCGTGTATGACAAAGAGACTACTATCTTGTCTAAAAACGGATGGTATAATACATCTACTGAAAAGTCAATGTTGCTTGATCGTTCGCAAATTATTCATACGGATGGAATGACCTTGACTGGTGATACAATTTATTACGATAAGTTTATCGGTTTTGGTAAGGTGTTGGGAAATATGCAGAGTGTAGATTCGACCAATCAGATGACGCTTTATGGCGATAAAGGCGAGATATGGGAGGATGATAATCATGGCTATGTGACCGATAGTGCGATGTTGGTGGATTGGTCGGATTCAACGATGTATACTTATATGCATGCTGATACGTTGTTTACAGAAGAGATACCTTATCAAACATATCGATTGCTACCGAAGGATAGCGTCCTTGTGGACTCTGTTTGGCAGGCACAAAAACCCGATACGATGTGGATAGATACCACTTATCAACGAATAAGGGCATACTATCATGTTCGTATTTACCGCGAAGATGTGCAGTCGGTTTGTGATTCCGTGCGTTATCATGGTAAGGATTCTATAATCTCATTGTATGGAGATCCTGTTTGTTGGAATGGCGACAATCAGATATCAGCAGACTCAATACACATTTATATGAAAAATGGTACGATTGACTATTTGCACGGGATAGGGAATACGATAGCTATTAAGCGTGAGGGTTTGGAAGAATTTAATCAGTTGGCGGGCAAAGAGATGATTGCCTATGTGAAGGATGGCGATGTGTATTTGGTTGATGTTCAGGGAAATGCTGAGACAATTTTCTATCCAAGAGAAGAGGATGGAAGTTATTTGGGAGTAAATAAGACACAAAGTAGTTTTGTAAAATTATATTTGGAAAATCGACAAGTAGATCATGTGGTATTCACTACTACTACAACAGGTGTAATGATTCCTTTGGATCAAACGGAAGAGGGTGAAACAAGATTGGCAACATTCTTCTGGGCAGTTAATGAGCGTCCTCTTCGACCAGGTGATATCTTCTTGCATCCAGAACGAACTCCTCGTCCAGATGCTACAGCTATTTCGGCGTCAGCAGAAGATGAAGAGAAGGAAGATGGAGAATAAAAGAGTAAAAAATATATGCAAATGAAAAGAATAGTTTTTTTTGTATTGGCGATTATTGCAGCTACAATGTTTGTATCTGCTCAACAGTTTATAGGTGTGAACTTGGGGTATGCACGTCCAATCACACGATTGAATCAACCTATAGTAGATCAAGAAAAAACTTTAACACCTACTGCTTACAATGGTTTTAAAGTAGGATTGGTATATGATGCAACTATTGTGAAGGGTTTTGGATTTTCCATAGGATTGAACTATACATTTGGAGCCAATACAACAGATTGGAAGCAAATAACAGCTTCATTATATCCTCAAGAACGTACACGCGGACAATATCATCAATTAGAGATTCCTGTGGATTGGCAATATAAATTTGAAATTGCCAAACGCACATGGTTGTTGCTCTACACTGGGCCAACGCTGCAATGCGGATTGTCATTGAAAACGAAAAATTACATCAATGACGGCAAACAAGAGCAAGTCAACCAAAAAAATCCAATAGATGATTTGTATTCAGAGCAAGAAGTGAGCGACTACGCACTCAAGCGCTTGAATGTCACATGGGGTATTGGTGCGGGATTTCAATACGAGCGCTATTTCCTGCGCGGAGGGTATGATTTTGGATTGATTAATCCCTACCTATCACAATCATTTACGGGAAAAGATATCTACACCCGAGGTCGCTTTGACCAATGGCAAATTAAATTAGGTATTTATCTCTGGGAATTCTAATCGTATTAACATGATTCCACGCGAAACTATAGACCGAATCTTTGAAGCAGCCAAAGTAGAAGAGGTTGTTGGCAGTTATGTAACCTTAAAAAAACGAGGTGCTAATTTGCTTGGTCTATGCCCATTTCATCACGAAAAAACGGGGTCGTTTACTGTGTCGCCCTCCAAAGGAATCTTTAAATGTTTTGGCTGTGGCAAAGCAGGCAATGCTGTAAGCTTTATCATGGAGATTGAGCAGTGTTCGTATATTGAAGCTATCAGGCAATTAGCACAGCGCTACCACATTACTATAGAGGAACGTGAATTGACCCAAGAGGAGAAGCAACGGCAAGATGATCGTGAATCAATGTTTGTGGTGAATGATTTTTCCAACAAATGGTTTCAATCGCAATTGCATGATACACAGGAGGGTACGGCTGTTGGTATGGCATATCTTCGCCAAAGAGGAATACGAGAAGATGTCATTAGAAAATTTCAGTTAGGTTATTCTCCAGAGAAAGCAAAATTATGGGAAGCTGCTAAAAAAGCAGGTTTTCAAGATACCTATCTCGTCAATAATCCTGATACGCAAATAGGTACGGGTGTTTGTTTGAAAGATGAACAAGACCGTCTGTTTGATCGTTTTCGCGGACGAGTTATTTTCCCATTTTTCTCGGTTAGTGGTAAGGTGACGGGCTTTGCAGGACGATTAATAAAGCAGAGCGATAAAGCGGGAAAGTATGTCAATTCGCCGACCTCAATTTTATATGAGAAAAAGCATGAATTGTATGGTTTTTATCAAGCCAAGCAGGCGATAAAACGTGAAGATTGCTGCTATTTGGTTGAAGGTCAGTTGGATGTGATCCAGCTTGTGCAATCTGGGATAGAGAATGTAGTGGCTTCTGGTGGTACGGCATTAACTTATCCACAGGTGCGGTTGATTCATCGATTTACGGAGAACGTCACTATTTTATATGATGGCGATAATGCAGGTATTAAGGCAGCATTGCGTGGTATAGACATGATGTTGGAAGAAGGTGTAAATGTAAAAGTGGTATTATTACCAGAAGGAGAGGATCCAGACAGTTTTGCACGTAAACATAATGCGACGGAAGTATTAGGATATATTCAGCAGCACCAGACAGATTTTATTCGTTTCAAGACTCAACTTTTGAGTGAAGATGCAGGAAATGACCCTGTGAAACGCTCAGATATGATAACACAAATAGTGCAATCAATAGCTATAATTCCTGACATTATCAAACGTCAAATTTATACTAAAGATTGTGCTGCAACACTGAATATTCACGAAAATATTTTAATACGAAAGGTTATAGAATTGCGCAAAAAACATTTGGCAGAACAACACAAGAAAAATATAACATCAAGACAATTACCTCAAAATCAGGAAAATAATTCTTCCGATTCAGCAGCAATTACTATAGAAGAACCGATAAAACCAACTGTGGAAGTTCAAATATCTCCTGCAAGATCTGCCAAAGAGCAAAATATCGAAAATTTGATGCAGGTAATTATTCGTTATGGCGAGCAGACGTTATATCAATCTGACACGGCAGTAATACGAGCAGGTGAATATATTATCAATGAATTACAGAGAGATAGTATTGTTGTTGAAAATCCATTGCATCAACTTATTATAGACGAATATATGGCTCATTATCAGGAACCTAATTGGGTTGCTGCTAAATATTTTCAACATCATCCTAAAGCAGAAGTTTCTCAATTCGCAGTGGATATGTTGGCTGATAAATACGAACTGAGTCGTATGTATTCTAAACAAATGGTATCGGAAAATGTGGTGAAAGAAGTGAATGTACCGAGTGACTTGGATATTTTACCAGAGTTGGTACAACGTATGCTGTTAGAATTGAAATATACAATTGTCAATGAACGTATAGATTCAATGCAGACAATGCTGAAAGAAGCGCAAAAACATAATGATTGGGAACTGATTCATACGATATTGGAACAGCAACCCATGTTGATGAATATTCGTCAGCAATTATGCAAGGTATTGGGTAATCGAGTGATATTAAAATAGTTATGCTTTTTGATTCAATAGTATATGGTCCTATTCGCTCACGTCGTTTAGGTGTATCATTAGGCGTCAATCTAATGCCGACCACGGCTAAGTTGTGTACATTTGATTGTGTTTATTGTGAGTGTGGATGGAATCAACCAGTTTCGCATCCCCAACTTCCCACCCGCGAACAAGTACGTGAGGCTCTCTCTACTAGCCTTATCGCCTTATCGTCTAAAAGCCCCATTGATGTTATCACTTTCAGTGGCAATGGCGAACCTACTTTGCACCCCGATTTTTCAGGAATCATTCAAGATACGTGTGCGTTACGTGATCAACATTGTCCAAATGCTAAAGTGTCTGTTTTAAGCAATTCTACACAACTCGGGCGAACAGATGTGATTGAAGCATTGCGATTGTGTGATAATCGTATATTGAAGTTGGACTCTGCTATTGATGCTACTATGCGTTTGATAGACAAGCCTGTTAATGCACAATTGACTGTGAAGCAGATTGTTCAGTGGCTTTCAATATTTGATGGTGATTTTACACTGCAAACATGTTTTTTGCGTGGAGAGTATCAAGGTCAAACAATAGATAATACTACTCCAGAAGAATTAACAGCATGGTATGAAATGGTGGATTACTTGCACCCTAAACAAGTTATGATATATGTGATTGACCGCGCTACGCCACTAAAAACACTATCAAAAGTCCCTGCCGAAGAGATGGAAGCGATCGCTGAATCGTTGCGCAAAAAAGGGGTTGATGTAATTGTAAGCGCATGAAGATTTTGATTGCACCACTCAATTGGGGATTGGGGCATGCTACCCGTTGTATCCCACTTATTCGTCAATACATGGCAAATGGCGATGAAGTAGTGCTGGGAGGAGATGGCGATAGTATATTGTTACTCCGTCGCTATTTCCCAAAATTACGTGTAGTTGCGTTGCCATCATTAGAGTTGCGTTATACGAACAACGATGCCCAACGTGGATTCTATTTGCGCGCCCTACCTGCTTTAGTTCGTTTCACTATAGCCGATCACTACTATCTGCGCCAATTATTAGCCATTGAGCATTTCGATTTGATAATCTCTGACAATCGCTTCGGATTTTTCTCTCGCTACACATGGTCTGTGTATATTACTCATCAGCTATATCCCATTCTCCCGAAACGTTTAAAATTCTTCCAACCACTAGCTCGTGCGTTGCACGCATGTATATACAAAAGATACAACGAAGTGTGGGTACCAGATTATGCCGATGCCACCCATAATCTATCGAGAGCATTGGCTCACGGGGGACGCTTCGACCAAAAAGCGAAATACTTGGGTCCTCTCTCGCGTTTTTCGTTAGCTTCTTCAGAAGCGATACTGAAGAGATATCGAAACGATGTTGATTACGCCATTGTGGCTATTTTATCAGGCCTTGAACCTCAACGCACGTTATTCGAGAAGGAATTGATAGAACGCTTTCATAACTACCATATGCCTGTTTTGATAGTACGAGGCAAAATAGATAATCCAGCTACAACAACACAAATAGGATCGGTTACTTTAATTCCACATATAAGTGATAATCAATTACTTTCAATCATGTTGCAAGCGCAGAAAATCATCGCCCGTAGTGGCTATAGCACTATCATGGATTTGGAAGTATTAAGCTTGCTTCACAAGGCAGAACTACACCCTACTCCTGGACAGAGCGAACAAGAGTACCTTGCCTTATTGTACCTAAATCGTACCCGATAAATCCTATCTAAAACATAGTTGTTCACTATTATTTTTCTATAGAAACTTTTGATGGGGCTGAATTAGGACGCATTCTGTAATGATTTTAATTATCCCATTATGTTGACGTTCGATAAGTTGTCAGAGATAAATTGGACGTTGAAGTGTCATTTCTATTAACTATTATTGTGTACATACGTATTTTTGTCGATTGTAAGGGGAATGAAAATCTTTGATATATGCAAATATTTTTGCAATAAATCGTGTATTTGCATTATTTTATTGAGCAGATTTAACAATAAGACAAACATGGGGGGAGAATTTGTATGCGTTCCTTGGTCTTTGACCCGAGATTAGAAGGGAAGGTACAGAGGAAAGGCATCTTAAGAATTGTACTAGTGTTGGGTGTAAAGGCTGGGATTACTCGGCGTGCACGCCGAGGGGTAAAACCAAAAAGAAACAAGCAAAGAGCCCGCATGAGATGCGGGGCTAATGGACAAAGAATGCACGAGGTGTTATTTAGCGGCATGGATAAGGGTGCCGATGATGAAGCCGCGGAAAGTGGTATAAGGATTAGGGTGCGTATTGGGGTAGCGGTCGGCTTTTTTGCGATAGTCTGCGTATTTCTCCTCCCACTCGGAACGGAGTTCGGGGGTGTTCATGATAACAGTGGTTTGTTTAACCGCCTCAGCAAAAGAAGAAACAGCTTTCTGGCGAGAGGGCGCAAGAGGACCTTTATAGGGATGTTTGACTACATAAGCGTGCGTGCGACCATTGCGCGTGCGCATGATAATCTTATCGGTGGAACCGAGTTTGCCCGACATGGAGTCGAAGGGATGAGAGAGAGTGGTTTTAGCCATAGGTAGGTAATTTTGAATTATGAATTATGAATTTTGAATTTTGAATTATGATGGTGCAAAGGTAATGAAAGTTTTGGAGATTTGCAAGTTTTGGAGGGGAAATTTGTGATTTTTAGATGAAATTGTGAAAGTATTTGATAAATACGGTGTTCCTACGGTAAAAATAGGGTAATCTATCGTGTATCTAACGTATATCTATCGTGTATCTATCGTATATGTAACGTAGTTAATAGCGGGTTGGTAGCGGAGGGGGAGCCTCTCCTAAATCCTCCCCTAAAGGGAAGGACTTTTAGAACGCCAAAGACCGCCCTATATGGTGTAAAGTGTAAGGTGTAAAGGCAAGAAAACCCGAATAGTATTCGGGAGCAATTAACAAACAAAAAAAAGTGCTCGCGGAGTGCGAGCACTTTTGGATATTGGACGCCTCGGAAAGGCTATTGGACGGCGTTCCGCCTATTGGACGCCCTGCGGGCTATAGGACGGGCTACGCCCTATGGGCTATAAGCAAGAGGTAAGCCTACCCCCGACCCCTTCCTAAAAGAAGGGGAGGAGAAGTAAAAGCTAATATCTTAACGCACTTGGGTGAGGGATTTCACGTGGGCGTTGAAAGCGTCTTGCTGGAGCAAGTTCTCCAATGTGAGATGCATGCGGTAGTTCCAGAAGTGTTCTGGATCACTTGGCAAGTTGATACGCTCAGCGTGTTGGTCAGGCAAACGCAAATTACCATCAATTGCCAACCAGTCTTGCAATGGCAGAATCACCCACATTGCAGGGCTATACATGTGCTGATTAACGATAAACTCAGCAATCTCTGGCGTCATCTCCTGTGGCGCTTCACCCCACCAGCCCATCTGGTCATTATAGAACTTCTGAGTAACCTGGCGGTCTTCCTCCCACCACGCACGCATAGGGTTCATGTCGTGGGTACCAATGGTACAAACGCTCAAATATGGTGCGTCAGCAGGGTGTGCAAAAGCACGAGTTGGATCCTTAGGCATACGTTGAATCTCGAGCGAGAGGATCTGCAATTGGTGCATGACATCAGGCACACATGATGGCACCATACCAAGGTCCTCGCCGCAGCAAAGCATGTCGGTAGCAGCGATGAGCGTAGGGAGTTTCTTCATAGCTGACTCGCGCCAGAAAGAAGTGTGGCGGTGGTAGAAATAGTCGTTGTGGATGTCCATGAGGAGTTGGCGTTGGTCGGCATACAACTCGCTGAAGTTATGCGACTGATACATGGCGATACGTGGGTGGAGCATAGAAGGGTTCTTCTGGTCACGCACGAAGAGAATCTCGCAATGGAGATAGAGCAAGCCATTGAGGACATTATCGATATTGCACTTGCCCTCAAGCGCAGCACGGTGCTCAGGGTCGAGGAAGTACTGCTGTACCTTGCGTTGGGTGTCAAGGTGCTCAGGGAAGTAGTAGATATTACCGTCGTTGGTGAGGAGGAAGTTTTGCTTCACAAACTCGGTATCATAGCCAAAGACTTCGCCGAGGAAGTGAGCGCGGATATATGGTTTGGTGAGGCGGTCCTCATCAAGCTTCACACCCATGTTCCAAAGGTCTTGGAGCGAATAAGGCATAGCAGGAGAGAAGTGTCCGCAGAGTCCCCATACATCCGATTTGCGCATCTGCCAGATACGGAAGAAGCCAAGGATATGGTCGATACGATAGGCATCGAAGTAGTCCGCCATCTTAGTGAAACGGAACTTCCACCAGTGGTAGTCGTCTTGCGACATGACATCCCAGTTGTAAGTTGGGAAGCCCCAGTTCTGGCCACGTGCATCGAAGTCATCGGGTGGCGCACCTGCCGAAGCAGAGAGGTTGAAGAGTTGTGGGTCGGTGGCAGCATCCACAGAGTCAGGAGAGATACCGATAGGAATATCGCCCTTGATAGCCACGCCTACGGAATGCGCATAATCCACAGCATCGCGGAGCTGCTTGTCGGCGTGGAACTGGAGGTAGCAGTAGAAGTCCTTAGGTTGCTTGTCGCGCTTAGAGAGGAACTCTGCGTAAGGCAAGAGCCATTCCTCGTTGGCAGCAAGGAAAGTCTTATATTCGTCGGAAGCGAAGAGAGTAGCTTTGTCGGCCTTGTAGAGCGCTTTGAAGTACTTCATCTTCTCGTCGTAAACGCATTGGTAGTCAGCGATAGTCTTGGCGTTGAACTCCTCTTGGGTCTTGCGGTACTTCTTGAGTTGAGCAGGAGTGAGGGTGCCCATCTTCTCGATATTGAGGTAGATTGGGTGGAGCGCGAAGACACTGACTGCGTTGTAAGGATACGAGTCGAGGTTGTTGTGACGGAGAGTAGTGTCGTTGATTGGGAGGGTCTGGATCATCTTTTGACCTGTAGCGACAGCCCAGTCTGCGAGGAGTTTGAGGTCTTGGTACTCACCAATACCAAAGCCGTTCTCCGAACGGAGAGAGAAGACAGGTACCGCTACACCTGCGCCCTTCCAGTTGGCTTGTGTATAGCGGAAAGGAGCATCGGTGAGGACATAGTGCTTAGCACGTTGGACGTCCCAGATCTTGCGGTTCTCGCCCCACTCCATATCCACGATGTCACCCGATTGGAGGTCGTAGATGACGTACTTGTACTCAACCACAGTGCCGAGTTTGGCGTGGAAAGTGGCGGTCCAGGTGGGGTTATAGTTGGGCGATGAGGCGATAAGGCTATCAGGCGATGAGGCGTTGGTCATTGGGAACATTTTCTGCTTGTCCCATGCGCCGAGAGCAGGGATATTACCCATGATGGCTACACCCTGATGGCGCTCGAGGCGAGGTACGCTGACCTTGAGGCAGATGTTGCCTGTTGCCTTAACCGCAGCAGAAGGTTTGCGGTGCGCGAAAAGCACTTGTCTGAAGACTTTAGAAGCGAAGAGAGAACGGTCCTTGTCTTGCCAGAGGTCGCGGAGGATGATGTTACCCGATTGGCACTCAAAGAGATGAGGCATAGACTCGCGACGGAGGATATTGCCATTCTCGTCCATGACAACATAGACATAAGAGATGTACTTGTGGATGTCACTGAGTGTGAGTTGTGCAGCCCATTCGGCAGAGCCATGGCACTCGAGGTCAAGTTGCAGAGGTGAAGCTTGTTGCACGTCTGCATCCGCAGCATAGAGAACGGCGATGTGCTGTCCCCACTGCGTTTGGTAGTTGATTGAAAAGGATAAATTCATATGTGTGTATAAGTTTTAAAAGTTTCAGAAGTTCTAAAAGTTTTAAGGGTTTCAAAGTTTCACGCAGCAGAACTGCTTGTTTCACATTATTTGGTTTTTCCGTTGCGGTAGAGGATGGAGCCGATGAGCATAGGCAGGACGGTGTTGATGAGCCATATCAGCAGTACCGCCAAGGCTATGCCAGCCGCATTGTCGCTAAACGCATCGAAAATTATCAATGACCAGCTGCCACGGATGGCGATATTCAATACTGGCATAGATGGGAAAATGGAAATCACCATGTAATAAAATGGGATGGAGATAAGGTACTCCATTGGCAACATATCCACTCCGCAGAAATGCAGAGTTAGCGCCAACTGGATTGCCCAAACCATATAACGCAAGAATGACCAGCCGACCGTTTGCATGAAACGGGTGTAGGAAATCTTGGAGAGTGCCATGACGAGTTGCTGCATCTGAGTAGATTGCCATTGACGCTTAGCAAGGCTACGCACGATATGAGGTAGAAAACTCATTAGGAGTATCACCACGATGAAAGCAATGGCAAATGACTGCATTGGGAGCGATTGATCATAAGAAGCAAAGAGCCATGTGGCAGGTACGCCGATGATGAGTTCGACAAGCAAGAGAGCCACAGTACCTACAAGACCAAGCCCAACCGCTGCGGAGAAATTACCCTTGTCCTTGAGAAGCATAGCACGCGCAGGATAGTCGCCAGCATGATAAGGGGTGATAAAAGCACCCACATAGCCATAATAGACTTGGCGTTGCGCACCCCATATAGTCATTGGCTCTACATCACGCAAAAGAAGGCGCCACTTACCTGCCTCACAGAGCACATTAACGGGCATAAGCAAAAGCACCGTTACAAGAACAAGACAATGCCATATGTCCATATCTTGAAAAGCCGCAAAGAAAGAAGCATAATCATCGAAAATAATCAAACGATATGCTAAATAACCATACGCCGCAAGGATAAGCAGCATGTTGAAAATACGAAGATATGGTTTGTTTTGCTTCATTTCGGGCTGCAAAGATAGTAAAAAATTATGTAAAAACAAAATTTTTTTACAATAGTTGGGGATATTTCAGCAATTTTTAGTACTTTTGCAGTGGAAATGAAGCGTGTGTGGATAATAGCATTTGTGTTTGTTTCGTGTATGACTTTGACGATACACGCGGAGTCTTTTTCTCTTGATGCAATCATAGAAGATATCTATAACCAACTATCGGAGGACGGAGAAATTCCCTTGGAAGATGTGCAAGAGGAATTAATAGAAATAGCGCAAAATCCCATTAACCTAAACCATACAACAGCCAATGAACTAAGCCGATTGCACTTTCTTAGTGATGAACAAATAGACGCTATCCTGCTATACCAGTATCTGCATCCTTTTCAAGAAATATACGAATTGCAACTAATTGATTGTCTGAAAGATTATGAGATTCGTAATCTGCTGCCATTTGTGTATGTAGGAGCCGTAGATTCGGATAAAAAGATGTATATTCGTGAAGTGTTTCACTATGCCAAGCATGAGATGACGCTGCGAGTGGATGCACGGAATATCGAAGATTTTGAGGGTGATCCTATGTATGGCAAACTACGCTATCGGTTTAATTATCAAAACAGAGTGATGGCAGGTGTAACGATTGATCGCACACCAGGCGCAACATGGGAAAATATAAACTATGGTGGCTTCATAGAATTGCGAGATATGGGTCCAATGAAACGGATTGTAGCAGGCAATTATCAAGCTCATTTTGGTTATGGTTTGGTAATAGGAAGTCCGTTCAAACGGGGCAAAACTGCCTATATTCAATCCACAGCCACCACAGATGAAGGACTTAAAAAGTTTGGTTCAGTAGGTGATATTTACAATTATTTTCATGGCGTGGGTGCAACAGCAAAAGTGAGTAGTTGGGCTGACGTTAGTGCATTTTATTCGTTGCGCAAAGGAAAAAAAGAATGGAATCATGTGGTAGGTGTAAATGCGACAGGTCGATGGAATCGGCTAAAAGTGGGAGTGACGGCGGTGGAGAATATACATCAGCCTACCCCCGACCCCTCCCTAAAGGGAAGTGAGTTAGTAAGCACACAAGCGGTGATGGGAGTAAATGCCCGATGGAATCAGGGAAAAGTGGATATTTGGGGTGAAGTGGCAACAAGTCATGGAAATAAATGGGAAGTGGGCGTGATAACGGGTGTGCGGTATAGACCCATATCGGATGTGAATTTGTTGGCGATATATAGGTATTATTCGCCTGAGTTTGATAATGTTTATGCCAATTCGTTGTGCTCGTGGACAAGAATGAGAGATGAACACGGCGGCTATTTGGGAGTAGAATATAATCGATTGAAAAACTGGCAGTTGTTGGCGTTTGGTGATTTGTGGAAGAGTGGATTTGAGACCATGGCACAAGCGGATTTTATTCCACAAAAAGACTACCGCATGCACACACGATTTCGCATAAAAAGAAAAGACGAGAAAGATACCTATTCGCTCCGATGGAGTATGGTGTATGAGTTTGGACAATGGAAGATGAAGACGCAAGCGGATGGCAATATGGTGCAGGCAGAAGGAGCGTGGACATATGGTTGGTCGGTACTACAAGATGTGGTATATAGTTTTTCGGAAGTACCAATCGTGTTGCAGTTGAGGGCGCAGGCGTTTGATGCGAGAGAGTGGAACAATAGGGTGTATATTTACGAAAATGATGTGCTGTATGCGTATGCTATTCCATTTGTGTATGGATTAGGTGGGCGTTTTTGGCTCAATGCACGCTACAAAATCAACGATATATTTTCTCTGTACCTGCGTGTGAGCGAGACCATCTATCAAAATGCTTGGGCAATCGAACACGATAAAAAAAGTACGCGCACGGACGTACACGCACTATTGCGAATAAAGTTATAATTATCTCTTAAAGGAGAAATATTTTTGTCCAAAAAAACTGATTAGCACCGTGATAATCGTCACTATCATCTTCGATGGAGTAGGATATATACCACACACTTCCACAAACAACTTCAACCCGAAATAGTTCACCAACAAGTTCACTATCACAATCAGAATATATCGCCAAAGTTGCTTATATCCACACAGCGAAGATTGCGTAAACGTTACGTATTTATTCAACCAAAATCCCGTAAACAACGTAATTGGAAACACTATCAGCAGTGTCATCACGTGAGGAGTAAGGCATATCTCAGACGCGAAAGGCAAAGTTATATACACCAACTCATGCCCCACCACAAAATTATAAAAAACAAAGTACAATACCCAATCCAACACCATGTTGCCACCACCACAAGCCGCATATCGAAATAGCTGCTGCGGAACGTATTTACGAAATGGTCGATAGAAAAAATCGACTATTTTGGTGATTATTTGAGCGAATGTTTGCATTTTTGAAAAAAAAATTGTACTTTTGCAGCCGAAAATAAACAAATCGGCGTGCAAAGGTACTCAAAAATTTGTGAC
>CAMEKM010000009.1 GCA_945921355.1 uncultured Bacteroidales bacterium | reverse complement strand
CTTCGTGAAAGGTTACTTCATGAATTTTCAGCCCGCAGGGCTAATTGTTCATTGCTTGCAATGGGTTTCAGCGAAGCTAAATTTCATACGCACAGCGCATTATTTTACCAAATACTTACACGTTTTTCTGGTGCAAGATACAATGGTGACTCCTCTGTCACATTCCATGCCTCATACCATGCACCGATATGTGGCAATGCGCCGTTTACACGCCAACGACCGAGCGAGTGAGGGTCTGACTTCGTGCGTTGCAATACTTCCTCTGGACGGATATTACCTGCCCATACATTCGCATATGCCAAGAAGAAGCGTTGCTCTGGTGTGAACCCTGCCTCATCGCCTAATTGCCTCATCGCCTCATTGCCTTTCGCCTTTTGCGCATTCTTAAACGCTTGGAACGCCACTTGCAAACCACCGTGGTCAGCGATATTCTCGCCCAAAGTAAAGGCACCATTCGCATATACGCCAGGGGCTACTTCAATGGCATTGAAATACTCCTCCATCACTTTGGTGCGCTCCTCAAAGCGTGCACGATCTTCCTCTGTCCACCAGTTAATCAAGTTACCGTCCTTGTCAAACTGACTACCTTGGTCATCAAAACCGTGGGTCATCTCATGACCAATCACCACGCCAATAGCACCATAGTTAAACGCATCGTCCGCGTTCATATCGAAGAATGGGTATTGCAGAATACCTGCAGGGAAACAAATCTCGTTGGTCGCAGGGTTGTAATATGCGTTCACGGTTTGTGGGGTCATAAACCATTTATCCTTGTCCACTGGCTTGCCCAAGAATGACAACGAATAATCTTGCTCAAACTTTGCAGCACGCTGAATATTAGCATAATAAGTCAACTTAGGGTCAATCTCCAAAGCCGTATAATCGCGCCATTTATCTGGATAACCAATCTTCACGGTGAAGGTGCTGAGTTTCTCCATGGCCTTCTCTTTGGTCTCATCCGACATCCACTCCAGGGCTTGAATTCTTTCACCCAATGCCACTTGCAAGTTCTTCACCAAACCTATCATACGCTCTTTGTTCTCCTCTGGGAAGTATTTCTCCACATACATTTGTCCCACAGCTTCGCCCAGTGTACCATTCACCATCGCTACTGCGCGTTTCCAGAGTGGAGTAGGCTCTTGTCTTCCGCTCAGGATGCGACCGTAGAACGCAAAGTTCTGCATAAAAATCTCCTCGGTCAAGAAGTCCGCACTGCCGTCAATCACTTGCCATGTAAACAAAGTCTTCATGTCTTCCAACGACTCCTCTGCCAGCATTTTACCTGCCTCTTGCAAGTGACGCACTTGACCTACTGACAAACTATCAGGAGCGATGTTCAACCCGGCAAAATACACTTGCCAATCCACCTCAGGAACCAAATTTTGCAACTCCTCTACCGACATCTTGTTGTAGTTTGCCACTGGGTCGCGCAACTCTACATTGCTCAGCGCTGCCTTTGCCAAACGAGTTTCCAATCGCAAAACAGTAGCCGCTTTCTCGGCTGCGTTCTCCTGACCAAACAACTCAAACATCTTCTCCACATGCTTCACATACTCCTCGCGGATATGTTTGGTGTGCTCATCTTCATCAATATAATAATCTTTCTGGCTGAGCGCAAAACCTGCTTGGTACTCGTTCAGGATATTCATGCTCGAATTCATAGCATCGGCATCCACATACATAGCCCATAGCCCAAAGTCCATCGCTTTGCCCAGTACTTCCGACCATTGCGCCTTATCGGTCACATTCTCAATCTCTTGCAGTACGGGTAATACGGGCGCAATACCCTCTTGATTGCGGCGTGCGGTGTCCATCGACAGGTTATATACGTCTCCAATCTTTTGAGGAATACTACCCATCTTATGTGTCCCTGCTGCGATATCAGCAATCAGTCCGTTCACTTGCTCGAGATTGCTCAATCCCAACTTATCAAACGAACCAAAACGGCTGTATTCGTCTGGAATAGGGTTATTCTTCATCCATCCACCGCAAGCGTATTGGTAGAAATCGTTTTGTGCCACTGCGGTCGTATCCAAGTTCTCCAGATGAATACCCGTAGTCTGTTGCTTTGTGCATGCTGTTAGTGCCATAAGCGATAATAAAAATACAATTGGTTTGTTCATATTTGTAAATTTTTGTTGTGCTTCAATCATAAATTGGCTGCAAAGGTACAAAAAAAAATGTATATGTGCAAGAAAACTTCGTTTTTCTTGTGTATGTCCGAAAAATTTTGTACCTTTGCGGGCTAATTAAATATTGCAATGCTTAATTAAAAAAACAACGCAATGAAAACATTGAAACTCATACAATCGGATTCCTACCTTCGTCCATATGCAAGTGCTATCGAAGGTCGTTACAATTACGCTGTATATCAAGAGAAGAAACTGACTGGTGGTCAGAAGCTCAGCGAATGGGCAAATGGATATATGTATTTCGGCTTACACAAAGCTAACCAGCAATGGATTTTCCGCGAGTGGGCACCTAACGCCACGGCTATTTATATAATCGGAGACTTCAATGGCTGGCAAAAGAATGAAGCATACCGCCTTCAGCCAATTGGCAATGGCGTATGGGAGGCTACGTTGCCTGCCGATGCTATGAAGCATGATCAATTGTACAAACTGCTTGTAGAATGGCAAGGTGGATGGGGAGAACGCATCCCCAGCTACGCTACTCGCGTGGTGCAAGACGAACAAACCAAACTCTTTTCTGCCCAAGTGTGGGAACCTGTAGAGGTGAAATATGAGAAGTTAAAGGTGAAAGGTGCAAAGCGCCGTAAAGCAGGTGATCCACTCTTTATTTATGAGTGCCATATCGGCATGTCGAGCGAGGAGGAAAGGGTGAATTCTTACGATGAGTTCCGTCGCGATGTATTACCTCGTATCGCCAAATTGGGTTATAATTGCCTTCAAATTATGGCTATTCAGGAGCACCCCTACTATGGCAGTTTTGGCTACCATGTGTCGAATTTCTTTGCCGTATCTTCGCGTCAAGGCACCCCTGAAGAGCTCAAGCACTTGATTGCTGATGCCCACGCCTACGGCATGGATGTGATTATGGACATTGTTCACTCGCATGCGGTGAAGAACGAATTGGAGGGGTTAGGCAACTTCGATGGTACTCCATACCAATACTTCCACGATGGTCCAAAGCGCGAGCATCCAGCATGGGATAGTCTATGTTTTAATTATGGCAAAGATGAGGTACTGCATTTCTTGCTGTCAAACTGCAAATTCTGGCTGGATGAGTATGATTTTGATGGTTTTCGTTTTGATGGTGTGACCTCTATGATGTACAAGAGCCACGGATTGGGAGAGGATTTTGTGGACTACTCCTGCTACTACAATGGCAACGAAGATGGCGATGCTATTTGCTACTTGACATTGGCGAATAAACTCATTCACGAAGTGAAGAAGAACGCTATCACGATAGCCGAAGACATGTCAGGAATGCCTGGATTGGCTTATCCTATCAAAGATGGTGGTATGGGATTCGACTATCGACTGGCAATGGGTATTCCAGATTTCTGGATCAAGTATATCAAAGAGGTTCGCGACGAGGATTGGAAAGCAGGGCATATCTTCTACGAAATGACCAATCGCCGCCAAGATGAGAAGACTATCTCCTATGCTGAGAGCCACGACCAAGCATTGGTAGGCGACAAGACCATCATCTTCCGCCTATGCGATGCGGATATGTATTGGCACTTTGAGCATGGTCATGCCAACTATATGGTGGATCGCGGCATCGCGCTGCACAAGATGATTCGCCTCATCACAGCTTCGACTATTAATGGTGGTTACCTCAACTTCATGGGCAATGAGTTCGGTCACCCTGAGTGGATAGACTTCCCTCGCCAAGGCAATGGCTGGAGCCATAAATATGCTCGCCGCCAATGGAGCTTGGTGGATAATCCACGCTACTATTATAGCAACCTCAATCTTTTTGATGAGAAAATGGTGCATCTGTTGCGTGAACACTTATTGCCAGTGAAAGACAACAACGGATTGCACTTGCCATGGGTGGAAAAACTCTGCGACAACGAAGGCGATCAGGTGGTGGCATACCAACGTGGTGACTTGGTATTTGTGTTCAACTGGAATGGCATCAAATCGTTCTCGGATTACGGCATACCAGTGTTGGCGGGTAAATACAAAGTGATACTCAATACCGATGCCAAGGAGTTTGCTGGCTTTGGCTTGTCGGACGATACGGTGGAGCATTTCACTCAACCTGATACGGGCTATTTGCCAGTAAATAAGGGTTGGTTGCAGTTGTACTTGCCCGCGCGCAGCGCCGTCGTGCTCCAAAAAGTGGATTGAGTCCCGCCTCTCGACGCTCGAAATCAAAATATCAACAACATAAAACATTTAAAACCATGAGATTAGTTATTCAACCAAACTATGACCTACTTTCAGAGTGGGCAGCAAACTATGTAGCAAAACGCATCAACGAGTTCGCTCCTAAAGAGGGTACTCCTTTCGTGTTGGGCTTGCCAACAGGTTCTTCACCTCTCGGCATGTATCGCAACTTGATTAAACTGTATCAAGAGGGCAAAGTAAGTTTCCGCAATGTGGTTACTTTCAATATGGATGAATATGTAGGTATTCCCGAGGATCACCCAGAGAGCTACCATAGCTTCATGTGGAAAAACTTCTTCTCGCATATTGATATTCGTCCTGAGAATGTGAATATCCTCAACGGTAATGCAGAAGATTTAGTGGCTGAGTGCGCTCGCTACGAGGAGAAAATCAAAAACCACGGTGGCATTATGCTCTTTTTGGGCGGTATCGGTCCTGATGGTCACATTGCTTTCAACGAGCCTGGTAGCTCACTCGCTTCTCGCACCCGCATGAAGGAACTCACTACCGACACCATCATCGCTAACTCTCGTTTCTTCGACAACGATGTAAATAAAGTGCCAAAGACAGCTCTCACGGTAGGTGTAGGCACTATCATGGACGCTAAAGAGGTACTCATTATGGTGAATGGCCACAACAAAGCACGTGCGCTGCAACACGCAGTAGAGGAGCCAATCTCACACATGTGGACTATCTCTGCTTTGCAAATGCACCAACATGGTATCATCGTGGCTGATGAAGCAGCTTGCGCTGAACTCAAAGTCGGCACCTACAACTACTTCAAAGACATTGAGAAAAACAATCTCGATCCAAAATCACTGCTCTAATGCTTCAGATTTATAATACATTATCTCGTCAAAAAGAATATTTCAAACCCTTGCACGAAGGACACGTAGGCATGTATGTCTGCGGTCCTACCGTGTATGGTGATGCACACTTGGGGCATGCGCGTCCTGCTATCACATTCGATTTGCTCTACCGCTACCTGATGCACCTTGGCTACAAGGTGCGCTATGTGCGCAACATTACTGACGTAGGCCACTTGGAGCACGATGCCGATGAAGGCGAAGATAAGATAGCCAAGAAAGCCCGCCTGGAGCAACTCGAACCAATGGAAGTAGTGCAGTACTTCACCAATCGCTATCACCGCGATATGGAGCTGCTGAACGTCCTGCCACCATCTATCGAACCACACGCCAGCGGTCATATCATCGAGCAGATTGCTTTTGTGCAAAAAATCATGGACAAAGGCTATGCCTATGTCAGCAATGGTAGCGTATATATGGACGTGGAGAAATACGCCCAAGATTACCCTTATGGCAAGCTCTCTGGTCGTAACTTGGAGGACATCGTTACCGAAACCCGTGAACTCGATGGTCAGCAAGAGAAGAAGCATAGCTTCGACTTTGCACTATGGAAAAAAGCAGCACCTGAACATATCATGCACTGGCCAAGTCCTTGGAGCGAAGGTTTCCCAGGTTGGCATATGGAGTGCTCTGCGATGGGTACGAAGTACCTCGGCGAGCAGTTTGATATCCACGGTGGTGGTATGGACCTGATGTTCCCTCATCACGAGGCGGAGATTGCACAGAGTTGCGCGGCTCTAGGTCATGATAGCGTGCACTACTGGATGCACAACAATATGATTACCATTGCGGGCAAGAAGATGGGTAAGAGCTACAACAACTTCATCACCCTTGAGCAATTCTTCGAGGGTAAGCACGAGTTGCTGGAACAACCATTCTCGCCAATGACCATTCGTTTCTTCATTCTGCAAGCGCACTATCGATCGACGGTGGACTTCTCCAACGATGCGCTTGTGGCAGCAGAGAAAGGCCTTGCTCGCTTGACCGAGGCATACCAACGTCTAATGAAGATTAAGGCTTCTGCTGCCACTGAACTGTCAACTGTCAATTGTGAACTGTCAACTTTGGCAACTCGTTGCCAAGAAGCAATGGACGATGACCTCAACTCGCCAATCGTGATTTCGCATTTGTTTGATTCCGCGCGCGCTATCAACACCGTATTTGATGGCAAAGGCACTATCAGCGAGGCAGACCTCAAAGAACTGCGCGAAGTGTGGAAGACCTACGCAATGGATATTCTCGGCTTGCAACTCGACGGCGTGCAAGATGCAGGTGCGGGTATGGATGCATACAAAGGCGCAATAGACATGCTGCTCAATATGCGTCTGGAGGCAAAGCGCAACAAGGATTGGGCAACCAGCGACAAAATTCGCAACGAACTCACTGCGCTTGGCTTTACCATCAAAGATACCAAGGACGGCTTCGAATGGAGTTTGTAATCAAACTGAAAACGAAAAAGTGAAAACGGGAAACCGCAATATTGTAAGATTAGTCCTGCTGATGGCAGGACTAATCTTTGGTTGTATGGCGTGCGGGAGTACATCAGGTAAAGCCTCTGAGGAAATAGTGGAAGATACGCTTGTGTCTTACCCAGGTCGCACGTTTAGTTACAAGGATAAGTTTCGCGATACCCAAGCCAAGCAGGAGCGGGCTGCCAAAGCCATTGGTTTAGCCACTCCTCCGCAGAATCGCCAAGAGGCAGCACGTATGCACAGCCAGTTGAAACTCATCAAGAGCAACGAAAACTATATCGTGGATTCGCTCACGCATTCTATTCCGTATCTGGTGCCTGCTGCGGCAGCGGAGTTAGAGTGCATAGGTGAAGGGTTTGCAGACATCTTGCAACGCAATGGATTACCTCACTATCAGTTTTATGTCACGAGTGTGCTGCGCACCAAGGACGATATTCAGCAACTGCAACGTAGCGGTAATATCAATGCGACCACTAATTCATGCCATAACTATGGCACCACTTTTGACTTGGCGTACTTCCGTTTTAATAAAGTGGCGCGCACGCGCGAGTACATGCATCAGGATAATCTGAAACTGGTCTTAGGTCAAGTGCTTCTTAACGAGCAACGCGCTGGTCGTATCTATGTCAAGTACGAATACAAGCAAGCGTGCTTCCATATCACTGTGCGAGAGTAGATATGTAGTTAGAGGTTAGAGGTGAAAGGTGTGGATTTTTGAACGAAGTATGAGGTAAACGATACTTAATCGTATTGCCTTATTTCTTCGCTGAATATCTGTCATACCTCCTTGCCTTTAACCTCTAAACTATAGGCGCTTTTGCGCCGTCCTCTAAACGGGTGCTCTGCACCCGTCTATACTGCTTGAATAAATCGTTGTTGATTTTCTTTTTCTGCGGGTGTAGCCACATGCCCCCTGCGATTAGGGCAGCGTTGCAGGATGTACTTGCCATACATCCTGCGAATATAAAATTTCCCGTCATGTTCTAACTTACCAATTGCTCCCGCTACTGGGGATTGAAAGGATACTAACATAATACGTATCAAATATGTGTTATTCTGTTGCTTGAAATGCGCTATCTGTTTCACGACCATTTCGCGACCACTATAGCACATCGGTTGCCTTTCGCTATGCCATCATGCGGCTTTATACATCACCTGAAACACATACCCGTATAGCGACACTTCTTCGCCTTCTACGGACAATGGTCGTGGGTATATCTTCTCCCATTGCTCCATATAAACGCGTGTTAATACTGGGTTTTTCATCACCAACCATGCAGCATGTGCTGCCATCGCAAATCGAATTTGACTTTTGTTCATAGTTGTAAAAATTTAGTTAATTTAAGGGGTATTTTGCGTGTAACGGTGTAACAACTATTTCTTATGTCTCGTCCCCGTACACGCGCGGACGAGAATAGTAAAAGAAGTGTTACACTGTTACACATTCTTTAGCTAAAAGTTTTTTGTTAGCAGCAATTTCTTCTGTATCTCGTTGATATACAATCCATCCGCGCAAACGTGCTTGCCTATTGCCTCGTGTAACAGATCGATATCCCATACTACCCATGAGTACTCTTAAACGACCTAACGCCATTGGCTTCTTGATGTTGCCGTATGTCACCAACCGCACCCTGCGCTCCTTGGTGTAGGCATACGCCGCGCGTTCGTTCACATCGGTGGCGGTGATGACGGACTTGAGTTGATTGAGCTCACGTTTTCTGTTGATGTTTCATCACTTCGTTTTTCGCTGCAAAATTACTGCTTTTGTGGCATATAAGTGTAGCGTATTTCTCCACATTTGCCCCTCCGTGTGGTAAATTTCTCCACACGAAGCCCGTTTATCCTATCTATGTTTATTCTCCTGAATACTATTCGAGTACTCCTCGCCTCTAACCTCTAAACCCTAAACAGTAGGCACTTTGTGCCGTTCACTAAACTGCGCCTTCGGCGCCGTTCTCTAAACAGAAAATGACGAAAAAATCGCCATTTTCTTGCATTTCTCCCAAAATTATTGTACCTTTGCACCGCAAAGGTCAATCAATCACCTTTACCGTCGCTCACCGACGTAAAACAGGAGGACATACATTAAAAGGCGTTTATTGACGCTTGTTTTGATACTTTTGAAACTTCGCAACTTTCATTTAACTTCAGTCAAAACAATGCAACAATAGATGTCTGCGTTGGTATATACCACTCTCGTATTCTGTATGAGAGGACTATATACATATACGGCGTAGGCTCTGTGTTGCTTGTATCTGCTGAAGTTGGCAATGCGAAGGCCTCAAAAGTGCAGGACAAGTAACGGTATTACAGATCCTGCGCCTTTTTTGTGTGTAATAAAACGAATAAATATTGCATACATAATATGGAAAATCTCTTTACACACTTGGAGCAAGTTGTGCTCCGTATGGATAGCCGTTTTTGCACAGAGGACGGACACCTGTTGAAAAATAATGTAGTCGAAGCAGCATTAGCATTGGATCCCAAATTGCTCCACTATTTGCTTGCCGACGAGAAACTGCGTAAACAATTCTTTAGGGAAGTGGATGGGCTTCTTGTCTTTGACAAAGTGCAATTCCAACGCTTTGTGATGAACAAACAGTTCTTACCAGATTCTTATACATCCTTTAAGAATAAAGTAGGATTGACAAACGAAAATGGAGAGTTCCTGTCAGAGAGTCGTGAGATTGTTCTTTCATGGCCATATAAGGATTGTATGCTGGAGGGTGGACAGACCAAAGAAGATGCCAAACGAAATGAGATTTTCTGGAGCGAGACCTTGGCACCAGATGAGATTAACCGCCTAACAGAACCAAAAGCATTATGCAATTTCCGTCGCTACGATAGCAAAGGAGAGCATGAAGCTTCTGAATTACTGCCAGACGATAACCTCATCATCAAAGGTAATAATCTGCTTGCACTGTATTCTCTCCGTCAACGTTTTCGTGGAAAAGTGAAATTAATCTATATCGATCCGCCGTACAATACAGGAAATGATAGCTTTGGGTATAATGATAGTTTTAACCACTCTACATGGCTGACTTTTATGAAAAACCGTTTGGAAGTAGCAAAAGAATTACTAACTGAGGATGGAAATATTTTCATAAATCTAGATTGGAATGAAGTACACTATTGTAAAGTTCTAATGGATAATATTTTCGGGAGAGATAGATTTCGAAACGAAATAGTTTGGTGTTATAATGGACCTGGTTCTCCTAAAATGAAGCAATTAAATCGCAAGCATGATACCATACTTTGGTATAGTAAAAGTGCTGAAAATTGGGTGTTTAATGGAGATGTAGTACGAATGGATTCGGATGTACATGTTGGCGGTTTTAATGGAGAAATGGGAAAAGAAACCAGCGCTGATTATACTGAGAAAGGAAAAATTCCTGAAGATTGGTGGGAAATCATTTATAACAAATCTGATTTGGAATCTGAACTCCGTACATTTTATCAAGAAGGCTATGTGAGTGAAAATTCAGATTGGTTTAAGGCAGCAGTTGCAGCTCGTATTCGAGTTGACGGTAAAAAGAGAACAGGTTATTTAACAGAGAAGCCGTATAAACTAATAGAGCGTATTATTAAAATGGGTAGTAACGAAGGAGATTTGGTTCTAGACTTTTTTGCAGGGAGTGGAACTACTGGATTTGTTGCAAATTACTTACAAAGACGATTTATCCTTATTGAGCAACTAGATTCAACCATAAACTTACTTAAGCAACGCTTTATAGAGGAAGATACCATCTTGCAGCCAAAAGTTCCTGTCTATTGCGAACTAGCACAAGCTAATCAGCAATTAGTAGATGAGATTATGGCTGCTAATGAGCCATTTAAATTGCAAGAAATTTGGGCTCTATTACAAGAAAAAGGGTTCTTGTCTTACAAAGTTTCTCCAAAATTGATCAATGAGCATGCTGAAGACTTCAACGATCTTTCGTTAGAAGACCAAAAGCGTTTCTTGATAGAGTGTCTGGATAAGAACATGCTGTATATTCCTTATTCAGATATAGATGATGAAGGATTTACACTCTCTGAAAATGACAAACAACTAACTCGCCAATTCTATGTCAGCAGATAAGAAACTACAGGAAACATTGATAGAGTATTTTGGAAAACGGTATCTCGATCGAGTAGAATTGCCGCAGTACCTATACACTTCTCTTTCGCGCAAGCTGCGTCCTTATCAAGACGAGTGCTTTCGATATTTCACAACATTTATAAGTGAAAGCTATGATGGGAAACCTCGCCAACCACATTTGCTATTTCACATGGCTACTGGTTCGGGCAAAACGCTCGTTATGGCAGGAACTATGCTCTATCTCTACGAACAAGGTTACCGCAATTTCCTATTCTTTGTGGATAGTACAAACATTGTAGAAAAGACACGAGATAATTTTCTAAACTCGGCTTCTAATAAGTATCTATTCGCACAAAGAATAGAAATCAACGGCAAACAGATTGAAATAAATGAGGTGCAAAATTTCCAAGCAGCTAATCCCGATTGCATCAATTTCTGTTTAACTACCATACAAGGTTTGCACACTACACTCAACAACCCTCGTGAGAATAGTGTGACTATTGATGACTTTGCTGAGCAACCAATCATCCTAATCGCAGACGAAGCACACCATATCAATTCCGAAACACGTGATGGCGGTAGGCAGACTACGCTCAATTTCAATACTGGCGAAAATAATGATGAGACGACCAACTGGGAGCAAACAGTCATGCGTATCTTCAAGAGCCATGAGAAGAATATGCTCTTAGAGTTTACTGCAACAGCGGATCTTACTAACCCATTTATTGCAGAAAAGTACTACGATAAAATTATTTTTGATTATCCGCTCAAACGCTTCCGCGAAGATGGTTACTCCAAGGATATAGAAGTAGTACAAGTTGACCTCGAACCCATTGACCGTGCGTTGCAAGCTGTAGTAATGAGCCAATACAAACGCAAACTTTTTGCTACTCTCGGGCTCAATGGTAAGCCTGTGGTTATGTTTAAGTCAAAAACCATAAAAGAGAATAATGAATTCCTTAACACCTTTGTGGATGCTATCGCTCATCTCCAAACAGAAAAAATAGCATCTTTACGTAGTTTGGCATGTGATGATTTGCAAAAGGCATTTGCCTATTTTTCCGAGCATGGCATATCTGACGAAAACCTTATATTGGAACTTCAAGAGGAGTTTTCACAAGAACGTTTATTACTAATTGACGGAAAGAGCATTACGCCAGAAAAGCAGCAACATCTCAACTCTTTAGAGTCGCCACACAATGATTATCGCGCAGTTTTTGCAGTAGATATGCTGAATGAAGGTTGGGATGTGCTGAACTTATTTGATATTGTGCGTCTATATGATACACGCGATGCAAAAGGTAACAAACCTGGCAAGACTACCATGCAAGAAGCACAACTTATTGGTCGTGGTGCTCGGTATTTTGCCTTCAATGACCCAAACAAACCAAATAGAATGAGCATGCGTAAGTATGATGATGACATGGATAATCCATTGCGCGTTATAGAGAAACTGCACTATCATAGCCAACACAATCCACATTATATTCAAGAATTACGCTCTGCATTGGTCAGCACAGGTATCATGGCAGAACAATATATTGAGGTTGATGAAAATCTAAAAGAAGAATTCAAGCAGTCGCGTTTGTATAAAAGTGGTGTTATTTTTAAGAACGAGCAAAAAGACATAGCACCCGAAGAAAAGAATGTAGATGGTCTTAGTGATACTATTCGCAATAAACGCTACGAAGTGACAATGCCAACTGGTCAGCAGAAATCAGGAGATATATTCGGACGATATGCTGCACCTGAATTAACAGCACAAAGCCGTGCCAGTCTTAAATTCTCCGACTTAGGCGACAATGTAGTTCGTACTGCTATCAATCGTTTTGCAGAATTGCATTTTGATAAACTACATGCGCTATTCCCATCACTAACATCTATTCGTATGTTTATGCAAGATGCTCGCTATTTGAGCAGAATTCAATTTGTCGTAATAGGTGCATCCGATGAAATTGAAATAGGAAAGATGTCGCAGAAGAATAAACTCTATGTGGCAACCGAAGTACTCCGCCAAATTGTGCCGTTGCTCTCTAAACAAGAGAAACAGTATGTCGGAACAACCGAATTCAAACCAGCAGATATAAAAATCATCTTCCGCGATCATAAACTGCGATTTGAAAACACGCATAGTGGCGAGCAAATAGGCAAATCCATGAATGATCCATACAATACGGGCTATCACTTAGATTTAGGCACACGTAATTGGTATGCCTATACAGATTGTTTTGGTACATCTGAAGAAAAAGAACTTGTCAAGTACATTGATTCTATTTACAAGAAGTTGCATGTTAAATACAGCGAAGAAGTATGGTTGGTGCGCAATGAGTTAGATTTTAAGATTTATAATTTTGAGGACGGAAAAGCCTTCGCACCTGACTTTGTGTTATTCTTGCGGCGTAAAGATGGAGAAGAATACGATAATCTGCAAATCTTTATTGAACCGAAAGGGACACACTTGTTGGCAAATGATCAATGGAAAGAAAATTTCCTAAATCAAATACAAGGAGCTGATACAGGTCTATTTACACTCAAAGGAGAAAGATTTAACATCTACGGTGTGCCATTCTTTAATAGAGACTCCAATCGCCCCGAAAAACTTCAGAACTTCGAGGCGCACCTTAAAGAAATCACAGGATTAACACCGAATCCTAATTTTATGTAATTTACAACACGTATAACCATCCATCAAAAAATGCAGAAAAAATCACATTTTCTGCATTTTCTTGCATTTTCTTCGACATACTAACAAGTTTTAGCAGTTTGATGTAGTACCTTTGCAGCGTAAAACAAAAAACATACAACATTATGAATCAAAACAATCAAATTATTATCTATCAAACTGACGACAATCAAACGCAAATTGATGTTCGTATGGAGAACGACACTGTATGGCTAACACAAGCACAGATGGCAGAACTATTTCAAACGAATCGTACATCAATTGTTCGTCACATTAACAAAATTTACGCAGACGATGAACTTGACAGAGATTCAACCTGTGCAAAAATTGCACAAGTTCAAAAAGAGGGCCAGCGTACAGTACGGCGTAGCATTCCATATTTTAACTTGGACATGATTATCTCCGTTGGATATAGAGTAAATTCTAAACGAGGTGTCAAATTCCGCCAATGGGCAAATCGCGTATTAAAGCAGTATCTTATCAAGGGATATGCCATCAACGAACGCTTGCGCCATGAGCAGATTAGCGAGCTGCGCCAATTGGTTCAAGGAGTTAGTCGCACGCTACAACACCGAGAACAAGAAAACACTATCGAGACACAAGACCTGTTGGATGTAGTAGTGGACTACACCTATGCACTTGATACACTTGTCAACCTCAATGGCTATACGTGAATCCTGGAGGTGGAAGTCTTTACAGATATATATGTACCAAAATGGCGAGATATACACCATTATGGGGCAGAAGGTTCCCGAATTGAAATAGACATATTCTTAATAAAAAGGTGGATTTTTGTATGAAAATCCACCTTTTGTTTTGTTTATTCAAAATATTTTGTGTACCTTTGCAGCATAAATCATTACAACTATGCAAAACGAAATTCCTTTGATTGACTGCCCGATTGATTATATCTTTGGCGAGGCAAGCGGTAAAGTATTGAACGAATACATGCGTTTCCCATGTAAAATCAAGTGTGGTGTATATGCTTTTATGGCAGCTGGTACCGCTCGCGCAACAGTGAATATCACTCAGTACGAATTTCAAGAAAACGATGTGCTATATCTTTCTCCTAATAGTTTCTTCCGTGTGCATGAGTTTAGCGAAGATGCGCGTGTGTTGTACATTGTGCTATCATCCTCGTTCTTAGAGAAGAATGCCTATAGTATTCGTCGCTCTCGTATGACTATGGTGGAGGCGTGTCAGATTGTACATGTCACACCAGAGCAGAAGAATGTTATTTTGCACTTCTCTCAAGTATTAGAAGAGGCAGTGAATTGTACACCAAGCATGATAGATACCGAGCGTATGGTACATGTGTACAACTTGATACACTTGATTTTTCATGATTACTTCGTGGCAAACAGCGGTACCAAGTCCCGACCAATGGACCGTAAGTCGGAGATATTTCAGGAGTATAGCGAATTGGTGATGAAGCATTACAAAGAGTGGCATCATGTAGCGGAATATGCTACTGCAATGCATATCACCGTACCGCATTTGTGCTCAACCATCAAACAGGCCAGTTCGCGTACAGCAGGGGATTTGATAGTGGAAGCTCTTTTAACAGATGCCAAGGCTCAATTGAAACTATCAATGTCTCCAATAAAGGAAATAGCTAATAGTCTTGGATTTGAGAATGTTGCGTTTTTTAATCGATTCTTCAAAACCCATACGGGTGTTACACCCAAAAATTATAGAAACGGAGAGGACTAAGGTAGCGGAACAGGATTGAACTACATTCCCAATGACAGGCGGAAACGCACTGCCCACCATGGACTGGTGGGGTCGTTTAAATGGGTCAGTCGGAATACTCCATACACCTCTCCAATACGCAATATATTGCCAATTCCTACGCCCAGCTCTACGTATGGGATATTGAGGGCATTCATGGTGCAATATCCTGCTTGATTGGTAGGAAAAGCTAATATGCCTTGGTGCTGTTTGCTCAAGCCTCCGTATGCTACTTTCAACTCGAGTAATTCTCTTAAGCGCGCATAGCGTATTCCTGGAATAAGATTGAATAACACCCCTTTGCCATTCCAATGAGCATGCAACGCAATATACCTGTCAGCCGCATACTGGTAGTTGTTCATCAGTGAGAATCGATAGGTATCGAAGACGTGTGTTTGGTTGCCAGCAAAATGGTGCAATAGCGGATAAGGTACTTTGCCAAAGACTAATCCTGCTTGTAATAGGTAATCTAACTCTCCGCCTATGCCCAGATCGACGTTGTGGCGCAACATGAGTTGCAAGTTGCCATACATGCGATACGATGGCATATTATCCAGATGATAACTACCTAATTCAGCACCTACGTATATGACAGGTAGGTTATTATAGATATACCTACGGTGGAAATAGGTGTCCACTTTGCGTTCGTTGAAACTTATGCGTGCGGAAGCACCCACGGTGGAGTAGAACATGGTAGGTTGGCTATGATAGTTGCGCGTGGCTTCTCCATATCCTGTTTGTCCTACTTTGATATAGGCTTTTGTTTCAAAATATTTGTTCCAATCATCTGCAAATTGCACGCGCCCTTCTTGGCGACGGGTTATGGTGTTGTAGTAATAATCGGGATTGAATGGCAGACCCTGCATGAGCCGTGTCAGCAGATTCATCTGCAAATTAAACACTTTATTCTCACGCAAATATTCGTAGAAGTCATCTACATCAGAATACACATATTCATCGCTATACTTGAGTTGGATGGTATGTCTTCGTTCGCTGGGCAATGCAATATTGATTTGTCCAAGTCCCTTCCATGCTCGGTCACCGATACCATAAGCCACCATGGCTTCCAAGCAAACATTTTCCCATAATTCTTCGGTAGTGCGTAGCGGGATGCCCACCCGTAAACCTTCATTCTTATTTAGCTTGAATACATGATGAACTTTTCCCACCTCCACATACTTGGTAGTAGGTATGCAACCAGTTTGCAATACGTAGGCAACAAATTTAGCCGTCTTGAAGAGTGGTGTATTATTGAGGCTATCCAATGCGGGCAGGATAACATCTTCCATCTCCTCAGTGGTATCCAACGTGGCGATAGTTAGCGTAGTGTCGGTGAGGAAGCGGTTGTCGCGATTGAGCAGCAGGGTGGGGAAGATATGCACCGAATCGCTCAGCGATGGTGTCTTGATGGCGAAATCCATGAGCAGGCTCATCTGCTCGGATAGCAGTTGGTTGTTCGGCGCAAAGGTCTGATGGATAGTGAGTTCCTTGAGATAGTTGATGCTGGTTTGTACGGGTATCTGGACATCAATCTTGCGCAATGCACAAGTGGCAGAGTCGATGGTCATCTCGCCGTTGAAAGTGGCGTAGAATGGGTTCTTGGTCTTGAAGTGCAGCAAGTAATGTTTCTCATCGCCGACCTGTAGGCTATCTGCCAAGTAGTAGTTGTAATAGGTGTTGCCAGATGCCGCCAGCGGACTCAGCAGCGATGTGCTGAGAAAAGGCAAACTATTGTCGTAGAAATCGAATGCGGTAGGAATTTGTCCCAGTAGCAATTGATAGTCGGTCAGTGTCAGCAGGGTCGCATCTTCGCGTATGCTATCTGCCATCTGCTGCCGCCAATACAGCGGAACCAGATAACTGCTATCCTCCTGCTGAATCATACCACTTTGCAGACTCTTCCACAGTGCACGCTTTAGGTGCTTCGACTGAATATCCGATACATATAGCGCCGTTTTGCCCGCTTGGCTGGTGGCTACTGCTCGTTTGTTGGCTGCACGTCGTGCCCGTACCTTATCCATCAATGCTAAGGCAGGGTTGTCGCCAGGCACGATAAACACCTCTTGCAAACTGCCCACCTTCTCTCGCAACGCAATATCAATACCCGATTGGGTATGTGGCTCTATCTTGAATCGTTCGGTATGATAGCCTACTGCGCTGACTACCATTGTACGTGAGCGATCCAAGTCTTCGCGCAGCAAGAATAGTCCTTCAGCATTGGTCGTTGTACCCAACTGTGCTCCTTGAAAATACACATGCACATTCGACAACGGCTCACCCGTGTTGGCGTCATATACTTCGCCCACCACGATGGTCTCCTGTCCCCATAGCCCATAGCCTATAGCCCATAAGCCGAATAATATGATAAGCAGCCGTTTCATCGATTCTCGGGGTGGTATTTCAATACCGCTTCGCGTAGGTCGTGAATATCTACGTGCGTATAAATTTCGGTGGTACTAATGCTCTCGTGCCCCAGTAGTTGCTGAATAATGCGTAGGTCGGCTCCGTTTTGCAAGAGATGCGTAGCGAAGGAATGGCGCAAGGTGTGAGGGGAGATGGTTTTCTGTATTCCAGCTTCGCGTGCCAAGGTCTTGATGATGGTGAAGATCATGGCTCGCGTCAGTTGTCGTCCGTATCGGTTAAGAAATGCAATGTCGATGGCTTCTGGCTTGATGTCTAATGCGTTGCGGTCTTGCAGCCAATATTCGAACCACTCCACTGCCACGGGAGATACGGGAACCAATCGCTGCTTATTGCCTTTGCCAATAATGCGCATGTATCCCTCTTGGAGGTACATGTCGCTCAATCGCAGATTCACCAACTCGCTCACGCGCAGTCCACTACCATACAGCATCTCGATGATAGCGCGATTGCGATGGCTTTCGCTCTTCGACATATCAATCTGTGCAATCATCCGATCAATCTCCTCCACCGATAATACATCTGGCAGGTGCAACTCTTTTTTAGGCGTCTCGATGAGTTCCGAAGGGTCTTGCTCAATATAGTTGTGGTAGAGCAAAAAGCGATAGAACGAGTGTAAACCAGCCACCAGTCGCGCTTGTGTGCGCACCGATGCTATATCCTTGAAGGTGTCGAATACAAATGCTTGTAAATCATCAAAACTGGCATGTACCACATCTATCCCATGCTTATCTGCATACTCCTTTAGTCGCTGATAATCCATTAGATAAGCATCTACCGAATGGATGCTCAGTCCTTTTTCCAACTTTAGATATGTGCGGTACTCCTTTTCTAACATGGATATGTTATCGATAGATGGCAGGACCTGTATAGGTGGCGTGATAATGTGTAGAATCCTCGTCGTAGAGATGGAAGTCCAGCACCACATCATCTGCCTCGTATGCAATGGTCATATAGCCTCCTGTCATTAGCAGGATACGCTGTATTTGATCCTCTGTAATTACCAGCACATAGGTGCCTGTCACATTCCCCTCAAAACTCATGCCACGCAAGAAAGTCATCTCCTTTGCTACACTATCCATCTCGTATCGTCCCGCAGGCAAACGCTCTGTGCTATCTTTTGCCACAAACACATCCGATAGATACAAGTTGCATCCTGTACCAAAGATATGCCATGCTGAGTCGTACTCCAATCCATCGGATAGCAAGTCTATGGCATATACTTGATGACCGCTATTATAAAAGTCTTCGTATGCTCTAAAATCAGCGGTAGTATATACACTATCCACCTGCTGAGCAGGGCGATTAGGGTTGTTGTGCGGCGTACATGCCACCGCCAACACCAGTATAATGATATATAAATATGCTTTCATCTCTCAATATTTATCTTTCTCGCTGGTATCCATGAGGAAACAGCTCCTAACACCAATACTACTGCACTGACCAACGCAATGTCCCAACCTTGTACAGCCACTGGATATGCATTTAACACATACTCTGAACCATTGCCCAACTTGAGCAGTCCAAAGTGTTCTTGCAGTAGGCACACTCCTAATCCGACTATCAATCCGCCTATAGCACCGAGCGTATTCACCATCCATCCTTCTAATACGAACACCTTACGAATCATGCCGTCGCTGGCCCCCAAGTGCGATAGGGTGCGTATGTCTTGCTGCTTGTCAATGATGAGCATTGATAGCGATCCGATGCCGTTGAAGGTGGCAATCAACAAAATAAATATCAACAATAGTGCTGTCAATAGTTTCTCCACGCGTAAGATGCGGAAGAAGTCTTCTTGCTGCTCGTAGCGGTCTTGTAGCACATACCCATCGCCCAATACAGTTGCTATCTCGCGCTTGGTTTGCTTGATGCTATATGCTTCGTTCACACCCACTTGCAGTGCGGTTACCTCCGTGGGGTCGTAATCCAATAACCTACGTGTAAGACCCATATCCACTAACATCAGATTATCGTCGTATTTCTGTTGATTCACAGCAAAAGTGCCTGCAATGAAGCATCTCTCTTGGTTGAAGTTGGCATTAGGACGCAACATGTTTACTTTGCCTTCGCGTTTGGGAGCATATACCTCAATGCCATGTACAAAACGTGCACCAATGCCTAATTTCCATGCCAGTCCTTGTCCCAATACTGCGCGATCAAATGCACCATCGTACACCTCATAATGCCCGTCGGTGATGATGTTCTCAATACCAGTTAATGCAGAAAACGAAGTATCTACCCCCATCAACTGAACAGGCATCTGCTTGTCCTCAAAATAGACTAATGCTGTCTCCGAGATACTCTCGCTCAGTAGATCCACACATGGCAATTCGAGTAATGCGTGTTTCTTTTCTTCGCTAATGCTGAATGATTTGCCTGCTTTGGCAGTAATGCGTAGGTCTGGGTCAAATTGTGAAAACAGTTGCTCTACCATCACGCCAAAGCCATTCATCACGCTCAGCACGCAAATCATAGCCGCAGTTACCACTCCCACCGCTGCCGATGAGATGGCTGTGATGATGTGAATAGCGTTGAATTGCTTCTTCGCAAATAAATATCGCCACGCTATTTTCAACTCCGTCTTCACCTAAACTCTACATTTCCTTGTCCAACTAACTGTCAACTGTCAACTATCACTTGTCTCCCTTCAGCAGTTCGTCAATGCGTGCCATCTTGTCGATGGTTTCGTCTAAGTGAAAGTGCAATTCCGGAATGATACGCAACTGATGGCGTTGCATATGTCCCATCTCCCCGCGTATTTTGGCGGTGTCTTCTTGCACTTGTGCGATGGTGCTTGCCACTTTGTCTTGTGGGAACACACTCAGATAGACGTGGGCGATGCTCAAGTCCGATGATATTCTTACTTCACTCACAGAGATGAGTGTTCCGCGCATCGCGCGCGCGTATTTCAATAAAATATCGCTCAAATCCTTCTGGATTAAGCGTTCAATCTTCTGCTGTCTTGTTGATTCCATATATGTTTTGTTTCTAAACTTCTTAAATCCAGAACCTAATCAACGCAATAAGGGAAAGGAGTTTATACTCTTTTCCCTATGCTGATGCCTTAGGAAAAAGCCCTAAGGTTGTCTAATCGTTGATTAGCGTTTGTGACGACCTTCGTCAGCTACAGTCAATTTCTTGCGACCGTGTGCGCGGCGAGCTGCCAATACGCGACGACCATTTGCAGTAGCCATACGAGCACGGAAACCGTGTTTGTTACGGCGACGACGTTGGCTTGGTTGGAATGTACGTTTCATTGTTCTTATATCATTTTATGCCCCATCTCGTGGGCTGGTTAATAATTTCGTGCGAAAAAGCGTGCAAAGGTACTGCTTTTTTTTGGATTGACCAAATATTTTTACAAAAAACTTTGTTTTTCTATAAAATGAATAGTTAATTACCACCCAATAGTAGCCACTACGGGATAGTGATCTGAGTAATGCTTCTTTTCTGTGCGACAAGCTAATGGCACCAGCTCTCGTGAGCAGAAAATATAGTCAATACGTATTCCTATTCCTTTTCGCTGATAAGTGGCACCATAGCGACCAACACTCGTTTCTGCAAAGCAGTCGCGCATGCCCAGATTCATTGTCCAATACACCAATGACAATGGCACAGCATTAAAGTCGCCTACAGCTATCGCAGGATAGGGGGATTGGCGAATCGCACTACGTACTTGTTGTACTTGCTTGCGACGCAGTTGGCTCGTCTTTGTCAGTTTACGATTGAGCGAACTCTCTTTGAAATTTCCAGAGGTCAGCGAGTCGATGTGGAAATCGGAATCCTCGAGTTTGAAACTCTCAAGATGGTTGACTACCAGTCGTAGCGTGTCTGCACCTACCACTACATCGCATTGGCTGCTGATGTTGCTGGCTGACTCATAGCGAATCGTTTGTTTGTGAATAAGTGGGTAGCGCGAAAAGACCACATTGCCAAATTGGCGACGGCTATTGTAGTGCTTGAAGTCGTAATAGGTATAGGGGTATTGGCGCATCGCTTCGCGTAGCATCGGCAGAGTCAAACGTTGTCCACTTTTATAGACCAAGACCTCTTGTAAGCACACAATATCAGCATTCAATTGATTGATATATTGCAGCATAGCCAGTTTGGAGTCGAGGCTCTCGCCAATCATCATGGCGTGGGTGTTGTAGGTCAGTACTTTGAGTTCGTTGGTTGTCTTCTTGCCTTGTTGCCAAGGCATACGATGAGAGAAAAGCGACCATGCACACCAGAACACGAGGAGTGCGATAATAGACCAAAATATGCGACGGATAATGCGAAACATGGTGCGTTATTTTGGTTCTAATGTGATGAGTGGAATGAGCATCTCCTCCATCGAAATACCACCATGTTGGAAGGTGTTGCGATAGAATTGAGCGTAATGGTTGAAGTTGTTTGGATAGGCAAAAAAGTCGTTGCCTGTGCAGAACATATAGCTACTGCTGACATTCGGACAAGGCAATCCTACTTGTTTGGGGCGTTTGATTTCGAAGGTGTTCTTGTTGTTGCAATTCAATGCTTTTCCCACTTTGTATCGCAAGTTGGTATTGGTGTTTTTATCTCCAATGATTTGCACGGCATTATCCACGCGTGTGGTACCATGGTCGGTGGTGAGTACGACCTTGTATCCCAGTTCGGCAATGCGGCGGAACATATCCGCTGTAGGCGAGTGCTTAAACCAGCTGAGGGTGAGGCTGCGGTAGGCCGCCTCGTCGTTCGCCAATTCACGCATCATCTTGCTGTCGGTACGCGAGTGGGATAGCATGTCGATGAAATTGATTATCACCACGTTAAGCGGTGTTTTGAGCCCCTTAAACTGACGGGTAATCTTTTCGCAAAAATCGCTCTCGTTGACTTTGTAATAGGTGTAATTATAGCGTTTGCGGAAGCGGTCGAGTTGCGTTTGAATCAGTGCCTCTTCGTTGTTGTTTTTGCTCTCTTCTTCGTCTTCGTCAATCCATAGATTTGGATACATCTCTTGTATCTGCAATGGCATCAATCCTGCGAAAATGGCGTTGCGTGCGTATTGCGTAGCTGTGGGCAGGATAGAGGTGTACATCTGCTCTTCCTTTACCGTAAACCACTCCGATAGCAGTGGTTGGATGACCTTCCATTGGTCGTATCGGAAGTTGTCAATCACCACGAAGAATACTTTCTCGCCTGCGTCCAAAAGCGGAAAAATCGTATTCTTCATCAGGTCGGGTGACATCAGCGGACGTTGCCCATCAGGTGCAAACCACTCCTCGTAGTTTTTGGCGATGAACTTGGCATATTTCGCATTGGCTTGTTCTCGCTGCATGCGAAGCATCTCATGCATGGCTGAGTCCACGTTCTCCAATTCAAGCTCCCAACGCGTGAGCGTGCGCTCTATAGCCATCCATTCCTCTATCGTATTGGCGGTGTCAATCATATAGGTGATGTCTGAGAACTCCTGACGATAAGTCGTATTGGTGTGTTCCTCCACAATCTCGCGCTGGTGGATATGTTTTTTCAGGCAGAGTAGGATTTGACTTGGGTTGACTGGTTTAATCAGGTAATCCGCTATCTTTTGTCCGATAGCTTGTTCCATGATATGCTCCTCTTCCGACTTGGTGATCATCACCACTGGCAGTGTAGGGTGCATCTCTTTAATTTCTTGTAGTGCTTCCAACCCTGACAGACCAGGCATATTCTCATCAAGGAAGACAATATCAAAGCGTTGTTCTGTGCAGAGGTCAATAGCATCCTGACCATTGTTGGCTGGTGTGACTTCGTATCCTTTTTCTTGCAGGTAAATAATGTACGGCCTCAGCAGATGTATCTCATCGTCCGCCCAAAGTATTCGGTTCATAGTTTCTCCATTTGTTTATTAGGTTTAACATATCTTCTGCCCAATCGCTGTCGAAAAGCATTCTTTCGCCAGTACGTGGGTGAGTGAAGCCAATTGTTTTGGCATGCAGCACTTGTCGTGGACATAGTGCAAAGCAGTTCTGTATATATTGTTTATATTTCTGCGTGGGTAGTCCTTTTAGTATCTCCATGCCGCCGTATTTCTCATCGGCAAATAGTGGATGCCCAATGCTTTTCATATGCACGCGTATTTGGTGCGTGCGACCAGTTTCCAACCGACATTCTACGAGTGTCACATACGGGTATCGTTCCAATACGCGCCAATGGGTAATGGCTTCTTTGGCGTTGGGATTCTCTTCCAAATCCCATATCCTATATATTGTTCTATCGCGCGTGTCGCGCGCGAGTGCGCCCGTGATGGTGCCGCTATCCTCTGTAAACGTTCCCCAAACCAGTGCGTTATAGGTGCGTTCGGTCGTGTGTTCAAAAAACTGTTGCCCGAGATTGGTCTTGGCTTCAGGGGTCTTGGCTATCAGTAGTAGTCCACTGGTGTCTTTGTCAATGCGATGTACCAGTCCGATGTTGGGGTCGTTGATATCCAGTTTGTCGCGGAAATAGTATGCCAAGGCGTTCAGTAGCGTATGCTCGTAGTTGCCATGTCCAGGGTGTACCACCATGCCTGCGGGTTTGTTGATTACCAACACGTCGTCGTCCTCATACACCACATTCAGTGGGATGTCTTCGGGATGGATAGTGTAGTCATGTGGCTCGTGGTCGAGTAGCACTTGTATGACGTCAAAGGGCTTGATCTTGTAGTTGCTACTTACGGGCTTGCCATTGACCCACACATTGCCTGCGTCAGCAGCATTTTGGATACGGTTACGCGAAGTGCCTGGCATGTGTTCTGCCAGATACTTATCTACGCGCTGCGGTGTTTGACCTTTGTCCACCTCACTGCGCCAACGTTCCCACACTTCTTGCTCCATATCCATTATACTTTATCCAATAGCCCCAAGGGCGTCCTTTATCCGATTAAAAAAACTCATCCTCATCCACCTCGTTATCTGCCGTCACGGTCTTTTCAATGTCGGTCGATAGTTTCAGGTGCACACTGCTGCCTTCCACAATTATCGTGCCACTTTCTGGTGTTTGGCTATATACCACGTATTGCTCTTGCGTCTCTTCGGTAGGTGGTATATCATATTCGATCGATCCAACGCTCAGTTTGTGTCCCAATAACCACGAGCGTGCATCTGCAAGTGATTTGCCCACCACGGCTGGCACTGTCACTTCTGATGTACCTTGTCCTTTACCTACCACCAATATCACGGCACTTCCTTCGGTCAGAGTACTACCTGCAACCAGCGAGGTGTTGTCTTCGCTACGGATGTCCAATATAATATCCTTGTAGGCAGATGGTTCGTAGTCCATGCGTTTTACGGTCAATCCCATCGTTTGTAGTGTCACGTTGGCTTGCCTTACGCTCATGTCGCGCAGTTCAGGCAATACCACAGGACGGCGAAATTGTGCATTACGAATCACGTAGATTGTTCGGTCGTGTTTCACGGCTGAACCTGCAGATGGGTTTTGCTCCACGATTGTGCCGAGTGGAGTTTTTTGCGAATAGGTAGAATCGATTACTTGCATACGCAGTCCTTCGGAAGAAAGGATTATTTCAGCTTCTTCCATGTATAGTCCTGTGATGTTTGGAGTAATCACTTCTTTCCCATGTTGAGTGTACTGACGTAGGCAGATTATTAGTATCACGATGCCTACTACTACCACAACTGCTGCGATAGCCACTTGTATGGCAACAAATCCCCATTTGGTCTGTTTCCAGTTATTTTTTTGTTGCATAGACCGCTACTTTTATAAAAAAATCACTAATTTGCCTGCAAAATTACAATTTTTTTTGCATATGTGCAATTTTTACTGTAAATTTGCAGCGATTTTCTAAATCACTGATAAAACTTTTCAACTTTGAAATATTGAAACAAGCGCCAAGGGCGCCTGAAACATTTAAAACTATTAAAACTTTTAAGTCGTATGAAAAAGATTTTGTTAATCGCTGCTGTAGCATTGTGTGCTATGAGCTGCTGCTGCAAGAAGGCAGACAAGGGCGAGTGCGGTAAGGAGTGCTGCCCACAAACAGAGTGTGTAGAGAAGAAGTGCTGCAAGGCTGATAGCTGCTGCCAAAAGGTAGATTCTTGCTGCCAAAAAGCTGATAGCTGCTGCGCTGCTAAGGCTGAGTGCCCAAAAGCTGAGTAATTACCGATTTTATCGGATAGTAGATTAAAGGCGTGGCACAGCCACGCCTTTAATTGCTCTAAACACTAAACAGTAGCGGCGTAGCCGCGTCCACTAAACACCCTTTGAAACCCCTCTATCTCATACTCGGCGTTCTCTCCGTCGTGCTTGGCACGGTGGGCATATTTGTTCCTGGTTTGCCGACCACGCCATTGGTGTTGTTGGCATCTTGGTGTTTTTATCGCTCCTCGCCTCGTTTGCAGGCATGGCTGTTGCAGTCGTTCTTGGGTAAGTATATCCGTGAGTATCGCGATAAGGGTGGATTGACCATGCGCAAGCGCATATATATTATTCTACTGATGGCTACGATGGTGGCTATCTCTACTATTTTCTTTATTTCCTCGATGCCTATCCGTATTGTTGTCTGGATTGCGGGCTTGATAGGCTGTGTTGTCGTGGGCTTTGTCGTACCCAAAGCGAGAGAGTAATGTCTTAAGCGAAGAGAATCCTCATTCTCCGCAGTTTCCCGTTTCTTCAAGTTCTCTTTAGGCTACGCGACCACTTCGCGACCACTGTAGCACATCTGTGGCCTATTTGTGCCCTATCTGTGGGCGAAATGTGCTTGGGTGTCAGTTAACTCCGTCACCACTCAGATGTTCATGAGTAGTTGTTCGGTGAAAGGTTATTTTTTTAGAAATCCGATGGAATCTATATCATGGGCGAGTTTTGTAGTAAATACCTCTGCGCCTAATAAATTCATATGACCTGGACTACTATAATATATTTTGTTTGAACGTAATTCCACATCTTTTGTATAATCTAAATATACAATATCATACTGTTTTGATATGTTTGTCATGTATTCATTAAAAATGTCTCGATCCGTTAGTTGTTTCTCAACTGTTTCATATATCGGTGAATAGACAAGAACTATATTGATTCCTTCGCTTTTACATTTGTTGATAAAATTTTCAAAAGCAACAAGATCTTTAATGTCTTCAGTAAACCGATTAGACATATCGATTTTCAATTGATCATCAGGTACACCTCGATCTTCCATTATTTTATCCCAACCTTTAAACCCTTTATATGCAGGATTAATGCAAAAATGTGTAAGCCCTAATCCTTCCATTATTCCTTGTCGTATCGCAGTATGATATCCAAAATAGCGATATAATGGACAATATAGATCCCATTGATTATACCCTAAATCCACAAAGCGTTCACGCCAATATGATTCATAGAACAATGGTAAAAATTGTTCAGAATTAGAACCTCTTTTTATAGGGTGTCTATGAATTGTTGCTAAATCAACTTGATAAACAATTAGTTTTGGTTTTGGATTGTACTGTAAATAATAATCATATTTCAATAAATGCATATTCATATGATATGCTTCGATTCCTAAATTATAACTATTACATCCACAAATAGAATCCAATATCATAGGATGTATATGTCCCTGCGCCCGAGAATTCCCCAAAATTACAACATCATGCTGATGGTTTCCTTCTTGGATGTATGTCCATGGTTCATAAATAAAATCATCTATTTGTTTTAATCCACGAGTAATAACAACATCCAACGCTATGGCGCAACACAATACTATAGCACCACCTATGATTGTTCGTATTATAAACTTCTTCATCGTTTAAAATTGGAAATATATAAAATTTTCAGCGTGTCCACCAAAAGCAAATATACAAAATAAGACCATCAAATATGTCACAATACGCACAAACTGATTACTCCTATTCAAGAATCCGAAGCCATGACTATAATTTCTACTCCTCCACTCTACTGCAAGCAGTAGTATAATCGCCATTATAGTAGGAATGTAATAATCTCTATTCATTAACCATGGGATACTCAATAAACTATCACTACAAATCGTAGATAGTACTTCACCTATTTGAGATATATCTTGTGCTCTAAAGATAATCCAACCGAAGACTGCCAAGGCGAAAGTCAAAAGCATTTGTCCTGCTTCTTTGAGTGAGGGTAGCCATTTCGTTTTGATTGTGCCATCGGGCAAGGTGATTGTTGCAACCGTATCTCGATAGCGGCGGTTCTTGTTTAGCAAAAGCAAAGGTACAAACAGCAATGCGTGGTATGCTCCCCACAAAACAAATGTCCAGTTCGCTCCGTGCCAAAAGCCACTCAAGAGGAAGATGACAAAAGTGTTGCGAACTGCAATCCATTTGGTATATCTTGCCTCAAGTGCCTTATCGCCTTTTTGCCTTATTGCCTCGGGGATATTGGGGCGGCTACCGCCCAAAGGGATATACACATAATCGCGGAACCAAGTAGTGAGTGAGATATGCCAACGGCGCCAGAACTCTGCTATATCGCGAGAGAAGTAAGGCACATTGAAGTTGCGCATCAGTTTAATGCCAAACAACTTTGCCGTACCGATTGCTATATCTGAATAACCCGAGAAGTCACCATAGATTTGGAATGTAAAGAGTATGGCAGCCAACAGCAATGTACTACCCGATTGGTTGCTGATGTCTGCAAAGACTGTATCTACGTATGTGGCACAGTTGTCTGCCACTACAATCTTCTTGAATAATCCCCACAAGATTTGTCGCATACCGTCCACAGCGGTGGCATAGTCAAAGGTGCGTTTCTTTTGGAACTGTGGCAAGAGGTTGGTTGCTCGCTCAATAGGACCAGCTACCAGCTGTGGGAAGAAACTAAGGAAAGCGGTAAAAGCTACAATATCATGGGTAGGTGCTAATTGCTTGCGATAGACGTCGATGGAGTATGAGAGGGCTTGGAAAGTATAGAAACTAATACCTACTGGCAGAATCAAATGTAGCAGCAGGAAGTCTGCCTCAATACCGAACAATCGTGCAAACTGTGTGGCGAAGAAGTCGTAGTATTTATATATGCCTAAGATGCCGAGATTGATAATGATATTGGCTATCATGACGGCTTTCTTTCCGCGTTGTGTTGGGGCGTATTCGATTCCGATGCCGCTAAGGAAAGAGAGGAGTGTGGTGATAGCAATTAGAATAAGGAATCGCCAATCCCACCAACCGTAGAAGATATAGCTGGCTACTACGACAAAGAGGTTTTGCCACAGCAATTGGCGTTTGCACTTGCTGATGGCATAGTCAAATACGAACCAATAGAGCAGGAAGACTATTGGGAGAAAGATTGCGAACTCGAAGGAGTTGAATAGCATGTTGTTTTTCTGCGGTTGGTTCCGAACCTGCCTATAAACCACAAAAAAGCGTGGAACCTTACCTTTGCCTATTCTCTCTCTTGAGGTTCCTGCAAGACCCTACCGACAAGAATAAGCAAGCAACGCCCACGCCGAATATGAAATGCCACCAAACAGAGCAGTCCACATGTGGACGCTCTGCGGCGGGATAGTCATATCCCAACGGGCGTTTACTGCCTTCTTGTTTTGGGTCGGAGAAATTTTGCAGGATTTCAAGAGACCAAAACAAGCGCTAATAAACGCTTTTTATTATGTCTGCAAACTAGTTTGCGGTGCAAAGATACAACAAAATTTGCGGATGTGCAAATTTTGAGTTGAAAAGTTTCAAAATTCCACACGTAGAGCGCTTGTTTCAATATCAGTAAAGGTAGGTAAATATGTTTGTTGATCTTAACAAAACGCACTTCTATACTTTCGGAGTTCTTAGGTCGTTCCTTGGTTCTTCTTTGGTTTCTCCTTGGTCTTTTACCCGAAGGAGATAGGTAAGGGAAAAGGGAAGGAAATCTTAAAAATCGTACTATTTGATTCATAAACGCAAGAGATGGTGGCGGTGATTTTCTTAATCTGCCATTATGGCAGTCTTTTGTGTATGGCACGGAGATTGTAAGAATAGTATTACGAAGTAATAAAATTAGACTATGACAAAGAATAAAGATAAAAAACAAGTAGAGCAACCTGTTGAAAATCAACAGGAAAACACAAATGTGCAAACTGAAAACGGAAAGGTGGAAGTAGAGAACACTGAGCGAGTACAAACTGAAGAAGTGTCAGAGACTGAAATGCTGCAAGCCAAAGTGGCAGAATTGGAAGCACGCGTGGCAGAGTTGGAAGACATGAAACTGCGCCAAATGGCAGAATTTGATAACTTCCGTCGCCGTACCAACAAAGAGAAACTGGAATTGATGGCTACCGCTGGTGAGCGTATCTTCAAAGATATGCTGCCATTGGTGGACGATTTTGAGCGTGCACTTTCGGCTATGAGCCGAAAAGGCGATGAGGCTACAGGCGATGAGGCGATAAGGCAAGGTATTGAATTGATCTACAATAAGTTTATCGGTTTCTTGGCGGCAAACGACGTGAAAGTAATTGATACAGCCGATGCTGATTTTAATACAGATTTGCACGAGGCAATTACCACTTTTGCAGCAGGTGAAGACAAAAAAGGTAAAGTAATCGATTGTACACAAAAAGGATATACCTTGGGCGAAAAAGTGATTCGATTTGCGAAAGTCATTGTAGGAGAATAAGATTATGGCAGAGAAAAGAGATTATTATGAAGTGCTGGGCGTGGAGAAGAACGCCAGTGCGGATGAGATAAAAAAGGCGTACCGCAAGATGGCGGTAAAGTATCACCCTGACAAGAATCCAGGTGACAAGGCAGCTGAGGAGAAGTTCAAAGAAGCTGCGGAGGCATACGAAGTGCTGTCAGACCCACAGAAACGCCAACGCTATGATCAGTTCGGTCATGCAGGTATGGGTGGTGCTGGCTTCAGTGGCGGCGGCATGAACATGGAAGATATCTTCTCACAATTCGGTGACCTGTTCGAATCATGGGGCATGGGTGGCGGAGGATTCTCCAGTTTCTTCGGCGGTAGTCGCGGCGGCGGTCAGAGAGTGCGTCGCGGTAGCGACCTGCGCGTGCGTGTGCGCGTTACTTTAGAAGAAATAGCCACTGGCGTGGACAAGAAGATCAAGGTGAAGAAGCTCGTGAACTGCTCGCATTGTAATGGTTCGGGTAGCGCGGACGGCAACGTGGAGACATGTCCAACCTGTAAGGGTACGGGTCGCGTGGTGCAAGCGCAACGTGGCATCTTTGGAATGATGCAAGTGCAGAGTGAATGTCCAAACTGCCATGGTGAGGGTAAAGTCATTAAGAATAAATGTACACACTGCCATGGAGAAGGAGTGGTGCGTGAGGAAGAGATCATCGAGATTCATATCCCTGCGGGTGTGTCTGGCGGCATGCAAATACCTGTGCAAGGCAAGGGCAATGCGGCGCCTCATGGCGGCGTGAATGGCGATTTGCTGGTGCTCATCGAGGAAGAGGAGCATAAGGACTTCGTGCGCGACGGTAGCGACTTGGTGTATAACTTGCTGCTGGATATGCCGACTGCTATCTTAGGCGGACAAGTGCAGATACCAACTTTGCAAGGCGAGGCGAAGATTACCATCACCCCTGGCACGCAACCTGGTAAGGTGCTGAGAATGAGAGGAAAAGGTTTGCCTATGATAGACCAATATGCCCGCCAATACGGTACAGGCGATATGCTGATTAACGTGGGTGTGTATATCCCAGAGCACCTCAACAGGGACGAGAAGAAGATGATTGAGCAACTGCAAAAGAGCGAGAATGTTCGTCCTGGCAGCAGCGAGAAAAAGAATTTCTTTAAGAATCTGTTTGGATAGAATCAGGAGCAAGGAACCAAGAATCAAGACAGGTATGAAAAAGACTCTTTTATTGGTAATGAGTATATGCCTCAGTGCGCTGGTGCGTGCTGAGGTTTTTCCATCTTTTGGTGTAGATAGCGTGAGTAGCGAGTTCTTTCGCGAGTGGTATATCAATGGGGATTTAGGACATTATCTGGATAATTATTCGGATTATGTGGTGTATGAAGCAGAAACCACAGGCGAATGGAACTTGGGCGATATGAATATCTTTTCGATTGCAGGCAACTCGTTTCGTCAGAATAAGTATTCGCTGAATGGCATGCGCATAGATAGCCGCTATCAAGTGGGCAGTACTATGCTGTATACCAATATGTTACGCACGGACTATGTGCTGGATTACCACGAGGGTAAGATTCATTTTACAGATGCCGCCTATCAAAGCCAATCGCTGACACTGAAAGGTAATGCAGGCAACTTGGGCGGTATATCGCCTGGAACATGTGAGTTGATCAACTTGTTCCACTCATCGGGTGAAGAGCGAACGATGGATAGTCGCCCAATCAAGATGCGTAACCATGTGATAGGTGCGGGTGGAGTAGAGACCAGTTTCGCTATTCCTGCGTACGGCAAACGATACTACCAACATGCGTATGTACATTACGGCTGGCGCACGCAGACAGCATTTGACCACACAGGTATATCTGGGATGTATGCAAGTCCCTATTATACAGCGCAATTGGATGGCGAACTGCCTATGGCAACGAATAATGTGCTGGATAAGTTGAACTATTATTTTGTAGCGCAGGGTAGGGGAGATATGTATTCGGAGTTGCTGTATAATCGCAATGAAGTGGCAGACCTGCAGGCATATACAGCTGCGCTGTACGGAACGAAGAAATTCGATAACGGCGGAGAATTGGTGGCAGGTTTGAGTTGGGCGTTGAGCGATGTGCAGCACGATAGTTTGTCGTTTGCTCGCAATCTATTGGACCACGATGGCGAGGCGTTTGACCCATGGTATGCTGATGGTAAGACAAATGAGGCAAGTTTGTCGTTGCAATATGATCAGCGTTTATTGCCATGGTTGCGTGTGCATGCCGATGGGTATAACTCGTTGGTGCATTTCAGCCCGACTACCGCGACTTGGAGCAACGATATGTATATGCAAAGTATAGCCGATAAATCACGCACGCCATTATACACATATCACTGGCAATCATCGGCTTATGGAGCGGGGTTGTTGGAGAATGAAGCTATGGTAGTGGTGGAATATGAATTGGCGCGTGGACTATGTATGCAAGCGCATTTGGGCGTTTCGTTGGACGGAATACTGTTGAATGGCAAATCGGTAGTTAGTCCTAACTGGTTGGCAAAGTTCGCTTTGGATTGGAAACCCAATTGGTGGTTCCAGATGGGATTGAACCTTTCGCATAATCGCATGAGTTACACCATGAACGAGGTGCAATACTTGAGCAATGATTATATGAATGGCGAGATTCGCTATGCGGATGGCACCTTGCTTGCCACAACGGGAGGCAAATATCATGCTATAGATAAGAACCTATGGGCACATCAGCCATCATATGCCGTATTGGATATCCCTATTCGCTTTACTTTCGATAAACAGTCAAGGCATCAGTTCTCGCTGCTGTCAAGTATTCGCAAGTATTATAATATGTGGTTTACCGATTATAGCGATGGCCTGGAGGCGAATATGTTTGAACATGATGGATTGTATTATTGGCGTGAGGGTGAGAAACATTATACAGTAGGTCTGCAACCAATGGATTTGATGAGTGGCACTGTGGGTGGACGTACCCCTTATTATATGTCGAACGTAGCGAAGTATTCGTACACGGGCAAGAAATGGTTCGTTAGTGTATCATGGCAGAGTTATTTGATGGCAGGACTCTCTACGATTGGTAATGGTCCGCTACATAATAACATTGGTGTGTTAGCTGAGTCGAGTGCAAATCCAAATGCGTATAAAGTGATGAGTTATGGCAACTTACCCTATCAAGGAAATTGTCGCTTAAATCAAGATAAGTCTTTTATTTTGCGTTTGCAGGTTACATATAATGCTTGCAAGTATTTCTCAATCAGCTTGAATGGTAAGTTCAAAGATGGTCAGCCATTTGCTACTTTTGTAGCTGAACCTATGACGATAGATGGGCACACGCAAGTAGCATTATGTGGCAACGATGCAAAAGGAATCAATATGGCAAACGGCGCTTTTGGCAAACGAGAAGATGCGTTCTTCAATTTTGATTTGCGTATGACAGGTCGCTGGTGGATAAAGCAAATACCTTTCCAATTGGATGTGACGTGCTATAATATCTATGATTTTGGAACAGCATTGACGGAATATGTGTTTGATGGTTATGACCATCCTACATATCCTTATTGGACTAATGATAGAGGCATTGCCACTATGCAAGATAGTCGCACGTCGATGTCATTGTGTATTCCCCGCGGATTGCTCGTCAGTCTGCGCATCGGATTGGAGGCGGATAAAAACCATCCACACACACCATAGGGCGATACCATCAAAACGGCCGAACATACAGTCTGTTAGCATATTGAGCGCGTAAAGTGTGAATAACATCATCGCAGTTTTACGCGCTCTTTTTGTACTAAAAAATGGAATACTAGACCATGCAAGTAGGAAGAAAAATAAACCAGGTATGCCTAATTCTATCCATTCTTCTATATATTGATTGTGAGAGTTTAATAACGTATATTGTTTGAATCCATGTTCTTTGTATTTATGTTGGAGATATTCAAAACTTTGCCCTGCACCTAAACCAAATAGTGAATAGTCTTTAGGGGATTCCAATGCTATTCCCCATATATTAAGGCGTACATTATGATCATGAGCTGTTTCACGAATAGACAGCAAATCTGTGTAATCAAACTCTTGCATACGAGGATGCTGACTCAAAGCGAATAATCCTATGCCACACGCAAATAATACAAAAGCTATTTTGTATCGTATCCGACGAATAGGTAGTTTATACAATAGCCATACGGTCAGTAATGCAACTCCTGATAGTATGGATGCTCGTGAGCCAGTTGCTAATATGAGTGCAAGCATACTTGTGAGACCAATAATAATGATAATCCATCCTTTTATAGCACCATATTTGCATAATAAATCTTTGCGTAAGTATAGTAGTGCCATCATTCCCATCATCTGGGTACTACACAAAAATAGTCGGTGTTTCATGTAAGATACTTTGCCTGCAAAAAACTCTATAGGAAGTTCTTGGAGTGCATAAATGCCAATCTCATGATTAAAATACTTAGCATTGAATACCCAATATAAGGTAAAAGCATATACTCCAGCAGCTGCTACACATGATATAGCTAATACTTTGCAAATTTGTTTCCAATCATAGTGCTTGTTAACACCCCAAATGCCAACAGGAACTAATAATCCAAATGCCATATATCGCTCTAACTGCCAAGCATATGCAGCTTGATCTGCTGCCCATAGACCAGAGATGATTTTCCATAGATACCATATTCCAAACATTATGAATGGCATCATTTTACGCCAATCTTGTATGTTAGGTTTTTGCACAAATCTACCCTCCAATAGCCATGTGCAAATCCATGTGACGCAAGCATAGCGTAAAAATATCTGTGGAAAAGGCAATAATGCTACGACTACTAAAAAAAGAGTGTAGTTAAGTTGTCCCATTGCGGACTGGTATTTTTGTAAAGAATTAGTCATATAAATTGGTTATTCCTTGTTTTATGTGTTTTTTCCAACGGTGGGTGATAATATAATTGATTACATATTCCGCATCCAAATCCAACTCTTGTGCAAAAGCAGTGCCCATTATGGACAAAGCTTCTTTGTCTATATTGAGCCTTTCAAATATCTTAAGTCCTTTTTTAATAGGAATATGATGATAAAATTTGATACGATTAAGATCAACCATTTCAATCCTACTTCCATCTTCATTGAAGAGAATGTTACCTCCAGAATAATCTTGGTGGAATATCCCGCGTTTATACAATTCTGCAGTAAAGCATCCTATCGCTTTCAGTATTTCTGTGCGATTATGAAATGATTTGTTATGAATCAAATCGTTAAATGTATATTTGCACTCCGATTGCTTACAGACATACCAACTTTGGCGTAGAATACCTATATAGCGTATTTCTCGATATGCTACTGGTGTCGAAGTAAGCCCCGCAATACGTTTAGCATATTCATAACTGCGTTGTGCTTTTGACTTACAAAACCAACCATATATGATTCCCCTCCATAAGGAAGGTGTAGCGAATTGCTTAGAAATGAAACCATTGTAATTACGTAATATGTTCCTCTTTGCATGAATAATTTCCCCTTTATTCCAATCTGTATAATCACCTACAATCGTTTCGCTGCGGAAGAAATTGATAACACGCGAACATGAACGGTGGTAGTGTAGTGGACCACCCAAATATTTTTGCATATATGCTGGATGCCGACTATTGATGGCATCAACGATAAGTTTTTTTCTGCCTTTAGCAAGCATTCGTCTAGAAACTGTCGAAATGCGGTAATAAAAGAGTATTTCATTCAGTTTGTAGAATGTACCACCTAATTCCATCATGCTTAACCAAAAATCCCAATCTTCGCGATATATCTCTTCTTCACAATATCCACCACATCGTTCCCAATCTGCCTTGCGATATAATGCTGTGGCTGGAATCATGTTTTTCCGTGCGAGTAGGGCATGACTGAATTCAGGTAACTTCCATTCTTTATTAATTGCACCAAACATCCAGCAGCGACAACCAACTACGCGTATATCATCATTATTATCAATTACATCAACCGCTTTTTGAATAAATGTATCCGCAATCTTGTCATCTGCATCTACTGGTAGAATATACATACCTTTGGCATGGCGTATAGCATTATTACGTGCTACTGAAACGCCCTGATTTGTTTGTGCAATAACCCTACACTCTGGATAATTAGCGCAATAATCTTGAGCAATGCTTAGGCTATTGTCTTTGCTGCCATCATCTACCATCACAATTTCAATGGGGCGATACGTAGATGCAATGATGCTATCCAACGTTTCTTTGAGGAACGGCGCAGCGTTATATATAGGCACTATGACGGATACTAATGGTCTCATATGCGGTCTTTGCGCTGAGTAATCTTTCTCCAATAATATAGGAGTGGATTGGTGTATTTAAGTCGTTTCCAAGGTCGCGATGAATGTGGTAAATGCAATACCGTATTCCCCAACATGAGCATATTACGTAATCCAAGTTTCAATGACCAATGCGATATGGTAACGTCATACCAATTCTTAGTTGGATCAAGTAGTTGAAAATCTGCTTTTTGGAGCAACTCGTTAGTCAGTAAGGTGCAGCAGAAAGAAAAACGTTTTTTAGTTGCAATGGTCTTCTTTCCGTACCAACGATAACGCCAACGGTGGAGATGGAGATAGTGATAGGGGAAATTGTAGACTCCCCTCTCATCAATAGTAGCTGCAGCTACCATTCCTACTCCTTGCTTTACTTCTGCAACTAGTTGCATCAGTGTGTCCGATTGGATAATGACATCGCTCTCAATAATGACCAGATGTTTATATTCTTGCAAGGCTTTCTGTTGTGCTTGCTGCAATACCAATCTATAATTTGGTGAAGGATGATTAGTGAGATTGGAAATATGTACTACTTGTATATTCGTTTCTGCTGCAATTTGATCCAATCGTTGTGCATTTTCAGGTAATGAGTTATCATCATATACACATAATGTATGCCCGCTATCCACAATGGCACGAATAGCCTTTTCTGCTATTTCCAGCGAGTCTTTGACTGGCATAATAATATGTAGTTTCTCGTCTACCACTGTGTGATAATACCTTGCTTGCGAATGGTCAACATAACACCAAATTGATTCCCGAACTGCGAACCAAAATCACCTGCTAATGAGATACCAAAATCCAATCCCCATGCCTTTTCCACATGTTTGTTGACTTCTAATAATGTTGCAGTATTTGTAGATAGTAGCAGTTTGGATGTATTGTTGTTACCATAATTACGTACATATGAACATAATAATCGGTATTTGAAACCATAAATATCACCTCTTATTCCCATATGGTGTAGTCGTACACGACTATTCAATGTATAAATCGTACCGTCGGTATTGTACAGAGGTGAGGTGATGAATGGAGTACCCATAGAACGATAAAAATAGTTCCATCCATTTTGGAATACACTATTGCGATAATACGAATCATTAGCTCCGTAACATAGTCCATCTCTATCGTGCCATGGACCCGATTGATCGGTGGTATTCATATATTCGTATGTTACACCTTGGATGAATGGCCAACGATTTTGTTGAATGGATATCCCCCATATTCCGTCAGGAAGATTTTGTCCAATGCCAAGGAATGCAAAATTATCATCGAAAAAGTTTTGCCAATAGGCAGTCACATCCCAACCTTCTCCTTTAGCCGTAAGTGCCAATTGTTGACTACCCACATGATTACCTTGTGCATTGTTCTGATCATTAGACATTGTTCCGCCCGCTCTAGCAAATAAAACATTGATGAATGATCGAAAATCACTACCTACATCACCAAATACAGGAGATATCCCTCCCCATTCTGCGGCATGATGAAATTCGTAACTTACATTCACAGGTAGTTTTCCGCCAAATCGTAGTGCTGCAAATTTATGATGAAAACGACAATTTTTAATGTAAGCATTATCTACCATCCATGCGTAAGTTATTCCACCTTTCAGTTCCATATACCCATATAGTCCTGGAAATGGAATATATTCATCTATACCCACCGTAATGCGAGGCAACGGCTGGCTATTCCCAGATAGAATCATGCTACCACTAGAAAGCATAGGATCAATAGCCTCATATATTAATGGCTTTATACCTGCAGTAATATCAATAAAATATAATCGGGCATGCGCATACAATTGATTAAAATATCCTGTAAAGTCTTTCTTGTATGGCTTTAATGGAGTAGGAATGTCGCTTTGCACACGTCCCGTTAATTGTATAGCAAAATCATAATCAAACCATCTATGTGGTTGAGTGGCTGGTTTGCATAGTCCTATTGATACATTTCCACTATATGGAGATGCCGATATATTGCCATTGCGATTACTTTGCAACCAAAACGGAGCGTAGGTACCAGATGAGACCACTCCTAACATTTCTGCATTGTAATATAGTGTGTCGCCTGTCAGTTTTTCGTGTGTTAGCCCTAAAGGCCACCATGGCCAATCTTGCGCATTGATGGATTGAATAAGCAGGCAAAAGAAAATAATATGCAGAAATGCTTTATTTTTCATATATACAATACAAATTTCCACATACTTCGATGTCTTCGTTTTCTCCTAATCCAACATACACGTTATTGCCAATGCAAAATGCAATGTGATTCATTCTTCCCCCATTAGGTAAATTGCCTACATGGCACCAACTATCTGTGTGTATATCATATTGCTGAATATCTGCTAACACTTTGCCATCCGTATTCACTCCTCCAAAATGCATACCTCCAACTACATATACATAATTTTTCGTTGCAGTACATGCAGCCGTAGTACGTTTATAACCAGGTACATTTTTTCGTTTTATCCATTGAGCATTGGTAGGATCCAATTCTCCCCACCAATTGAGACTATATGCTCTAAAACCAGTTCCTGCAAAATGCCTTCCTTGGCATGTACAACCTACTCCTCCAAAACTACGCATAGGAAAGGTAAATGCTTTTCGATCTAATTGCACATTGATTAAATCCCATGTATCTGTCTCTATATGATAACGATACATATCTCGTTCATATGTCCAACAGAAACCATAACCTACATACAATTCTCCCTCACCAACCATACTAATTGCTCTTGCCGTAGTATTTGCAGGATAATCGCTTAGTTGTTTCCATGTATTAGTGGTGGGATTATATGACCACCAATCTGTCAAATAACCAGTTGAATTGTTGTACCTACCATTAAAACCTAAGCCAATATATACCATTTCATCGCATACACATGCAGTTGCATTTACTCGAGGTGCCATAGGTGTTTCGCCTAAATCTGTCCATGTGTCTAAAGTAGAATCATATTGCCATAGGTTATTTTGATACTTACCTTCTTGATTTCGTCCGAATAGAACGTAAGCTTTATCAGCTATTACAAAACAAGTTGCTGATGCTAATGGAGTTGGAATAGATGCGCATTGCTTAATTTGTAATTGCATATCAGGGCAAGAATTGTCACATGAAACAACTGTCAAGGCTATTATCCATAGCAAAATCTTACTCATATAAAAATGCAAATTTCGCATCATTCTTCAACTCTTGTTTTCTTCTTCAACTCAAAATCTCTACCCAAGTAATTCTTTCTCACCACTGGGTTGGCTGCCAACTCTTCTGGCGTTCCGTGGAAAAGAATCTTACCCTCAAAGAGTAAATACGCACGATCAGTAATCATCAGTGTCTCGTCCACGTTGTGGTCGGTAATCAGGATACCGATATTCTTATCTTTCAATCGCCAAACCACATCCTGAATCTCTTGTACGGCAATCGGATCCACGCCCGCAAATGGCTCATCCAACATCACAAACTTGGGTTCAATCGCCAAGCAACGTGCAATCTCAGTACGTCGGCGTTCACCACCAGACAACCGATCGCCTAAATTTTTGCGCACATGTCCCAAGTTAAACTCCTTGATGAGTTGCTCCAATTTTTCCTTTTGATATTCTTTCGTGAAGTTGGTCATCTCCAATACCGACAAGATATTGTCTTCTACACTCATCTTGCGGAATACACTTGCTTCTTGTGGCAAATAGCCAATACCCAGCTTCGCACGCTGGTACATAGGCATACTTGTAATATCCAGATCATTGAGGAGTATCTTTCCATTATTAGCAGTCACCAAACCTGTTGTCATGTAGAAGGTGGTCGTTTTACCAGCGCCATTCGGTCCTAATAAACCCACAATCTCACCTTGCTCAAGGTAGATACTCACATCATTCACCACAGTACGCTTGCCGTACTTCTTATACAAATGCTCTGTTCTTAGTTTATCCATATCCGTGCCTTTCGTCTCTAACCTTTAACCTCCAAACTAACCGGGCAATGGTCGGAATGTACCACTTCGTTTAATATTTTCGCATCGATCACGCGCTCTCGCATCGGCTCACTCACCCAATGATAATCAATACGCCATCCTACATTTCTTGCTCTGGATGCCGCTCTGAAACTCCACCAACTATACTTCTCTCCGCTTTGGTCTAACATGCGGAAGGTGTCCACCATACCGCTTGCTTCCCATCTATCTAGCCATGCGCGCTCTTCAGGCAGGAAACCACTTACTCCCACTTGACGTTCAGGGTGATTGATATCAATTGGTTTGTGGGCAATATTATAGTCGCCGCACACTACGATATTTGGACGTTCCTTGCGCAAATCATTGATCCACACCAAGAAATCTTCCAAAAACTCCATCTTATATTCATACTTTGGACCTTCTGCTTCACCTGAAGGGATATATACGCACACCACGGTCACATCGCCATAATCCGCACGAATCACACGCCCTTGGCAGTCGTATTTTGGGTTACCCATACCCACCACCACGCGGTCAGGCTGAATACGCGTGAAGATAGCCACGCCCGAATACCCTTTCTTTTCTGCCGAGTGGATATAACTCTGATACCCCAACTCTTGCATAGTCATTACATCTATCTGCTCAGGCTGTGCTTTGCTCTCCTGAATACAGAATACATCGGGTTGCTCCTCTGCCAGCCAATCGAACAATCCCTTGCTTATCGCGCTGCGAATGCCATTTAAATTATAGGAGATAATCTTCATCTTAACGTACAATTTTCTTGCTACCAGCTGTGGTCACTACCACATAGGTACCATGTGGTAAAATGTCTATATCTGTTGTTTCTTGCTTTTGACCCAAAATATTGTAAATAGCAATGACGGTTTCTTGGTGTTGTACTTGCTCTGTAGAAGTTGTTATACCACCTCTATATTTGAAGTATATCACTCCGTCTTTTTCGCTTATTTCTTCGATGCTGTGGTTAGCGATTCCTAGATATTCCGTCGCACCTGCAGGGAATAGATCACCAGGTTTTCCGTCATAGCCACTTTGACGTGAGTTAGGTGTTTTTCCATCTGCTTCAATCAAGTCCACACCCATCTTTCGTGCATTGTTATTAACGGTGTTACCCATCCATGTATTCGAACTATACTGAATTTTGGTCAACATCATACCATGACCAGGGATATATTCATCCCAACCTACTTGTTGGCGGTTTTCCAATAGATAAAAGGTCGTTGGACTAGGGTCGTTACCTTTCAGATTGTGTTGATCGCTGGTCGAAATCAGCAAGGCACTATTGCTCTCTTGCAATTCTTCCAGTGCTATGTTCTCCGCATCTACAATCACTCGTGGTGTCATCCATCCCATCATAAATCGTTCGTATGCCGAGTACGCAGGAGGGGTGTTACCATCGTTGTTGTATGGACCATAATCCAAAATGTCCCAACTACCCAAAGTTTTATGTGTTTGACCTTCTGTAGTGTATAAGTCGGGCAATCCTAATACGTGGCTAAATTCGTGACAGAAAGTACTAATACCAGTGTGATGATTTGTATAAGAGTCCATCTCGTTACCACAAGCATACAAGTCCACATACTTACCATCCACCTTACAGGTAACTCCTGCTTCCATCAACCAATACGAGTGAGGCCAAATCGTGTTTGCATCTTCGCCATCTGCTTCGCCGTATCCTGCATAAATCACATATACAAAATCCACATAACCATCTTTGTCGTTATCATACAAACTAAAATCCACGCTATCGTTCACTAATTGACATGCCTCTTTCACCATTGTCCATGGAGCATTATCAAAATCAGTAGATGGATTATTCTTTCCATAGTATGCCATATTTTTGCTTACCGTCACTGGACCTACCACATCAAATTGTGGACTATACTGTCCATTGGACGAGTCATAAAAATACTTCCAAGCAGAGCCTTCTGATGTTACAAAATACTTTTTACCTTCGTAGTTATACGAATAATTTCTTGTATAGTTCTTGCCAATCAGCATACTATCCATTTCTGCCTTATCTGTCGTAAAAGCCACATCGGTAAAATTCACCAATATCACCAATCCGCGAGGAGCTATGTTCAGCGGAGTAGCCACTTTTTGCGCTTGTGCCACACGACTATGTGCTGCCATCTGTTTGGTTCTTATCTCTTCTGCACTCAATGCTTCCGTCACTTGGTAAAACCCATTCTCATCCACTTTTAGCCACTCGCCTTTCGCATTGGTCATCCAACGAAAATGCTCATCACCATGTTGATATACAGTGATTTGACTGCCATCTGGTTGTGTCTTTACTATTCCACCTCTACGTGCAGGTATTGCCCATACCGAGCATACCATTAAGCTTAAAATTGCTATTAATCCTATTTTTTTCATATTCATCTTTTCTTTAAACTCTAAACACTAAACTCTAAACCCTAAACTACAATCGCTTTTGCGATTGTTTCACCTTCTTACAAGTCGCCACAATCCTTCCGTCTTTCTTTTTCTTTGCGTAGCAGATATATCCTTTTTTGTTTTCTTTCACGAGTGTCACGCCGTCCTCTAGCGTCATCCAATGTTTGCGTTCATCGCCATGCAAACGCACATACACGGTGTCGCCGTTCGGTTGTACTCGTTCTATCACGCCCTTGTATGCAGGCACTCGTGCTGGCTTCTGCTGCGCCCAAACGCACAAGGCACTACCCATCGCCAATATCAATAATAGTCGTTTCATACTTCTCTAAACACTAAACACTAAACACTAAACACTAAACACTAAACGGAGCGCGCAGCGTTCTTCACCTTCTTAAACAACTCACTCGCAAACACAAAGTCATTCAACGCCTCATTCTCTGCATGGAATATATCGTGCCTGCTACCTTGCCACTCTTTCACGCCATTGCGCAGGAATACGATATTATCGCCAATCTCCATAATCGAGTTCATGTCGTGGCTGTTCACAATGGTACAAATATTATACTCTTGCGTGATGTCTTG